>JACRLS010000239.1 GCA_016235225.1 Nitrospirota bacterium
ATCGGCTATCGTCCCACCGACCAAACCGAGCTGAGCGTGTCGCTCACCTATGTGAAGGATCGGCTGCATCAAGCCGGGTCTCTTCCGCTCAGCCAGGTTGCGATCAGCCCGCGGCTAAACTTCACCCCGGGGGATTTCGTCGACAACGAGACGAGTGTCCTGCGGTTTACGGGGCGGCATACGTTCGCGCTTGGCTTTGCGCTGAACGTCAACGGCTTCTATCGCCGACTCGGCCAAGAGCAATACACGGTCGGACAGTCATCTGTGGCGGACAACTTGGCCCAGACTGAATCCAAAGGCGGAACCTTGCAGGTTACGCATGATGCGTCCTTTGGCTCCTCGAAAAATGCGCTGGTGATCGGGAGTGAGCTGACCCGTAATGATTTCAACAATAGCGCCGTGGCGGCTTTCACAGGGTTTGGATCGTTCCCCAGCGCCCGTTCAAGCAATGAAGACATTGTGGCCTTCTATGCCCAAGATACCTTCACCGTGATTCCATCTTTGGCTATCACCGTCGGAGCTCGCTATGATCATGACCAGTTAGGGTTCACCGACAAGCTGACATCAGCCAACAACGGGAGTCGCCGATTCAACCGGACGACGACTCGCGCTGGCCTGAGCTATGCTGTTTCCCCTTCATTGACGACCTACTTCAACTATGGAGAGGGCTTTCGAGTTCCCACGTTCGACGAGTTATTCGCGCAAGGAGGGTTTGGCTCGAATCCGAACTTGAATGCAGTCCGTTCACGCACCTACGAGATCGGCGCCAAGATCGGTCGGGGCTCTTCGATCGAGGGGAGTTTGGCGGCCTTTCAAACGGATGTGCGCGACGAGATATTCTTCACATGCAGGGTGTGCGACTTCACCGACGGTCAGAACCGTAACATCGACAAGACGCGGCGCCGCGGAATCGAGGCTACTGTGAAGGCTCGCTATGGGAAACTGTTCGATGCCGTCTTGAATTACACGTTCACGGAAGCCCATTTTCGGTCCCAGGTCAACTTCACAGCTCCGACCGCGCGATTGGTGCAGATCGGGGACAGTTTGCCGCAGGTTCCCAAGAATCGTCTGAGTGTGACTGCCAATGTCCACCCCGCTGACGGGTGGACTCTCTCGTTGATCGGGTTGTATGTGAGCACTCAGTTTCATTTGAACGATGAGGACAATGCACAGCCGCGGCTTCCTGGGTACTTTCAACTGAATGCACGGGTGAATTATGAACGTCCGGTCCCTGGGGGACGACTGAGTGGGTTCCTTATGCTCAATAACCTGTTGAATGAGAACTATGCCACCTCCGGGATTATCGCGAGTAATGTGATGACTGGTGGAGGCGCAACAGAACGTTTCATCGTGCCTGTCCCCGGTCTTGCCGCCTTCGGCGGGCTGAGCTATAAGTTCGAGAGCTTCTGAGAGGAAAGCCCGATGAAGCAGCGCGGGATGCGAATCATCAAAGTGTACACCCGAACCGGCGACAAGGGGAAAACCCGCCTCGCCGGCGGGCAACCCGTCTGGAAGGACGATCTCCGCGTGGAGGCGTACGGGACAGTCGATGAGCTCAATGCCGTGCTCGGCGCCGTGCGTGCGTTCAATGCGGCGAAGAAGGGCGCGTCCGGAGCGCGCCGGTTGGAGGACGAGCTCCGATGGATGCAGAACAAGCTTTTCGACGTCGGAGGGCTCCTGGCGACCGCAAAAGGGCAGCAGTTCCCCAATATGCCGCAGATCATCGGTCGGGACGTCACTCGGCTCGAGAAGGCGATGGATCACTGTCAGGAGGAGCTTGCGCCGCTCAAGGAGTTCATTCTGCCGGGCGGGGAGTCTGTGGATCCTGCGATCATCATGTTTCTCAACCGGCTCAGCGATGCGCTGTTCGTCTGGGCACGGTGGGTGGCCAAGCGCCGCCGGGAGCCGGAGTTCTTGTGGCAGCGGGAGTCTCCGTAAGGGTTCGACGACGCCAGTTCCGCAATTTACAAGGGCCCCGGCCTTCGGTATAGTCCCACAAGACTTCCGAAGGCGCGGGGCTTCCTTGCCTAAAATCCTCGACCGCTACATCTTTACCGAGCTGCTTCCTCCGTTTCTGGTCAGTCTCGCTGTGCTCTGCTTCGTCATGCTGACCAATCGGCTCTTGTTCCTGGTTGAGCTGCTCGTCTCCAAAGGTCTGGGGTTCGACGCAGTGGCGAACGTCGTCGCGCACATGCTGCCATCGTTTCTTGTGCTGACGCTGCCGATCGCCGGCATCATCGCGTCGGTCAGCGCCTTCAGTCGGTTGTCGTTCGATAAGGAACTGGTCGCCATGCGGGCCATGGGCTTGAGCCTCTATCGCCTCACTCGCCCGGTGCTCGTCTTTGCGATGCTCGTGTTCGGCCTCACGCTCATGCTGGCGCAATGGGGACAGCCCTGGACGAGCCCGTGCCGCAGATGGTGATTTATGTCCACGAGGCGGCAGAGGCCGATCAAGCCAGGGGGATTTTCATCTCGGACGAGCGAAACCCGGCTGACCCCAAAGTTATTGTGGCCAGCGCATACATGATGCTCAACGAGACGGGGAGCAGCCAGGTGGGGCTGCGTCTCATCAACGGGACGATCCATAGCCGCCCTCATGAGGCGGACGGTTACCGGCAGATCGGCTTTGAAACCTACGACCTGAAGCTGGCGCTGGACCAGCGCCTGGCCCCGCCGGTGCCGGAACGTCTCCCGCGCGCGGTGATTGTCGATCGATTGAATCAGGCAGGCTGGAACGACCCGCTGCTGCTCCGGCAGCTTCTGGAGTCCTACAAAGATCTGGCCTTCCCGACGGCCGCCTTGGTCTTGGGGGTGCTGGGCGCGCCGGTGGGCATCGTCTCCCGCCGGTCCGGACGGACAGGGGGATTTACGATCGGCGTGGTGATCGTGGTGGCCTATTACGTGTTGAATGTGGTGTGCGAGTCGCTGGTCACGACGCGGGTCATTCACCCTTTCCTGGGCGCCTGGATGCCGAACATGCTGTTCGCCGGGATCACGGCCGTGCTCTATATCCGGATGAATCGGAGCTGATCGAGGCGCCGACGTGACGATTCTCTTTCGCTACCTGCTCGGGGAATTCTTGAAGGTCTTCGCCGCCTGCTTTGCCGGCTTGATGACCGTGTATCTGGTGGTGGATTTTTTCGAGAAGGTCCGCGCGTTCATCCGGCTGGATACGCAATTCAGCAACATCCTCCTCTATTTCCTCTACAAGTCCCCGACCATCGCCATGCAGCTGGCGCCGCTGGCGATCTTGATGGCCACCTTGCTCACGTTGGGGATGCTGGCCCGAAACCACGAGCTGACGGCGATGCGGAGTTGCGGGGTGGGGCCGCTGCGGATCGCCGCGCCGGTGCTGCACCCCTGGATTCTCGCCGGCAATCAGACCCTCGTGAATATCGAGCACGTCGAGCCGGAGGAGGCGACGCTCCGCGGGGTGAGTGTCTACCAGGTGGGGCCGGACTTCCGCCTGACGGAGCTTCTGGAATCACGCGAAGCCCGCTACACCGACGAGAAGGGGTGGTTGCTCCAGGATGTGACCCGCCGGACGCTCGGCTCCAACGGCACGACCCTGACCGAGCATTTTGACTGGTGGCCCGTTCCCATCTCCCAGAAGCCGGACGAGTTTCACGCGTGGTTCTCGGCCAAAACCGAGGAGCTGACGCTGGCCGACATGAAGGCTCATGCGGATCGTCTCCGGCAGGATGGGTACGGCTATGTCCGCTATCTGACGGATTACTATGTCGCCGCGAGTTATCCGTTGAGTGGACTGGTGATGGTCATTGTCGGCTTGGCGCTCGGTCGTCAAATGGGGGGACGGCGGCGGGCCGGCATTGCGCTGGGCATCGGGCTGGCCCTTGGGATCGGCTTTCTCTACTGGACGGCACAGTCGGTGTCCATTGCGCTCGGGCGGAGCGGCGTGCTGGTGCCGATTGCCGCCGCGCTGCTGTCCCATGCCCTGTTCCTGTCGCTCGGGGGCTATCTGTTCCTGAGAGTGCGACAGTGAGCCCTGTCCTCACGTTCATTGACTGCTCGAAGGACTTCGGGTAATAGTGACCCATCATGCCGAGCCGACAGGATCCGCATCGCCGCGTCGTCATTACAGGCTTGGGCATCGTCTCGCCGATCGGGATCGGTGTCCCGGAGTTTTGGAAGGCTGCGCTGGAGGGTCGTTCGGGCATCAGCGCGATCTCGTCCTTCGGCGATTTTCCGCTGGAGTCCTACCGCTGCCGCGTGGCCGGGCAGATTCGTGATTTCGATCCGCGCCGCTACCTCGATGAGTCTCAATCGCAGCGTCTGGACCGCTATGCGCAATTCGCCTTGGTAGCGGCCGGCGAGGCGGTCGCGCAGGCGGGGCTTCGCATGGATCGGGGAGATCCTCATCGGGTCGGCGTGATGGTCGGCGCCGGCATGGGCGCCATGATGATGGGCGAGCGCGAGATCACGCAACTCTATCAATCGCAAAGGCCCCATCGGGTGCACCCCAATTTCATCCCGACGATTACGCTGAACTCGGCCTCCGGACTTGTTGCGCTGGCTCACGGGGCGAAGGGGCCGAACCTCACGATCTCCACCGCCTGCTCATCGAGTTTGCACGCCGTCGGCTCGGCGCTCCTCAGTCTCCAAGCGGGGGCCGCCGATGCCATGATCGAGGTGGGAGCCGAAGCCGGCATCCAGCCGCTGGTCTTCGCGGGATTTTGTAACCTGCGCGCGCTCTCGAGCGGCTTCAACGAGACCCCGACACAGGCGTCGCGACCGTTCGATCGGGCCCGCGATGGGTTCGTGATGGGCGAGGGAGCCGGTGCCCTGATCCTGGAAACCCTGTCCCATGCCCGCAGCCGGAAGGCGAAGATCTATGCCGAAGTGGCGGGATACGCCGGCACCTGCGAGGCCTATCACATGGTCATCCCGAAAGAGGATGGCGTGGAGATGGCCGACACGATGACCCGCGCCCTCCGCGTGGCACAGGTGGCGCCCTCGGCGGTCGATTGCATTAATGCCCATGCCACGTCCACGCGGAAGGGGGATGAAGTCGAGATCAGGGGCATCCGCCGCGCCTTGAAAGCTCGGGCATCCCGCGTGGCGATTCACGGCACCAAATCGATGATCGGGCATACGCTGGGAGCCGCGGGGGCGATCGGCGTGCTGGTCGGGGCCTTGACCACCGAAACTGGGCAGGTTCATCCCACGATCAATTACGATGATCCCGATCCCGAGTGTGCGCTGCCCGGCATTGCCGCCAAGGTGCAGGAGCGGCGAATCAAGGTGACGTTGATCAATGCGTTCGGATTCGGCAGCAACAACGCGACCGTAGTCTTGAAGCGTTTCAGTTAGCGCAGGAGGCTTCGTGGGCACACCGGCTTCGATTCAGGAGATGGTCATCAACGCGCTGGCAGTCGCCACCAAGCGTGAGCCGGCGAGTATTGCCCTCACCCATGCGTTTCGCGACGATCTAGGGCTGAACTCTCTCGATACGATCGAGTTGATGTATGGGGTGGAGGAGGCGTTTGACCTCATGATTCCTGATGCGGACCTGCCGAAGCTCGTAACGGTCGGCGCACTCATTCAGTATCTTCACGAACGGGTGTCTCCCGGGGGATCACCTGTTTCGACCTCGAAACAGGTGCTCGCCAAGCCCGCGACGAAGCCGGAGGGTGTGATCCGTCCCACCACGCCCCGTGTCAATACCAAGAAACGGTCGAGGGCCTAGCCGGTGCCGCAGCTCGTTCCGTCTCCACCGGTTTCCCTCAAGGCGATTGCCGACCTGGTGAGCGGCCGTTTGGTCGGGGCGGGTCTCGTCCACGTCACCGGCGTAGCCGGACTGCAAGAGGCGGGAGAGCTGGACCTTAGCTACATCAGTGCGGATCGGTACATCCAGGCTGCCTCTGCTTCGAGGGCCGGAGCCCTGGTGGTTCACCGAGAGATTGCCGAGTTGCAGCGGCCGCAGATCGTGACCGGCAATCCCTCCTATGCCTTTGCTCGGATCGTCCAGCGGTTCTTCGTGGCGGCGCCTCAGCGGCGTGGCATCGCCCAGGGGACCGTCAAAGGAGAGGGAGGCACGATCGGGGATGAGCCGTCCATCTGGCCCGGCGTGATACTCGGCGACCGCGTCACGATCGGACATCGGGTGACTCTGTATCCGGGCGTGTTCCTCGGCGACGATGTCGTGATCGGCGATGACACGGTGTTGTATCCGAACGTGACCGTGCGCGAATGGTGCCGGATCGGAAGCCGGGTGATTGTCCATAGCGGCACCGTGATCGGCAGCGATGGCTTCGGCTATGTGCAGCACGAGGGCCGGCACGTGAAGATTCCTCAGATCGGGGTCGTCGTGATCGAAGACGATGTGGAACTCGGCGCGAACGTCACGGTCGACCGTGCCACCTTCGGGCAAACACTCATCAAGCGCGGCGCAAAAGTCGATAACCTCGTGCAGATTGCCCACAATGTCACGGTCGGTGAGCACAGCATTCTCGTGGCGCAGGTCGGCATCGCGGGGAGCACCACGCTGGGACATCACGTCGTGCTGGGAGGTCAGGTTGGAATCACGGACCATGTGTCCATCGGGGACGGCGCGATCGTGGCGGCGAAAGGTGGGGTGACGAAGGATGTGCCGGCTGGAAAAGTCGTCTCCGGTTATCCGGCCATTCCGCATGATCAGGCCTTGCGGGCTGCTGTGGTCTTCGCCCGGTTGCCTGAGATCCGGCGGCAACTCATTGATCTTGAGAAGAAAGTGGAAGGGCTGGAGGTTGCCGTGAAGCAGGCCCAGGCGGTCAAGAAAACGTCGGTCACTAGGCGCCCTCACCGCCGGGGCGCGAAAAGATCCCGCCAGAAATAGAGCTTCGCCCAGAAGAATCCCGCCCAGGGAAGCGTGAAGCCTGCGGCAAAGTAGACCTGGCCGACGGCGACCGCGAGGGC
>JACRLS010000240.1 GCA_016235225.1 Nitrospirota bacterium
GACGTGGTCCGGGGTGCAGGCTGTTTGGGAGGATTTTGCGGAGCCTGCGCCACCTACTATCGAACAAAGGATGATTCCAAAGTCAGAACGTGCCTGGCCTGTCAAACCGCGGTCGAAGATGGGATGTCGTTTTCCATGGTCCCGCCCTTCCCCGCGCGCAAAGCGATCTACGACATTCAAAAGCTGCAAGATCCCAAGCAAGACCTGTTCAATCTCTATCCCGAAGCGCCCCTCTGCCGGAATTGTAATGCCTGTACGGAAGCCTGTCCGCAGAAGATCGATGTGCGGGAGGGCGTCTGGAAGGCGGTCTTCGGCGACTTCAAGAGCGTCTCGGACATGTTCATGGACTGCGTCATGTGCGGGCTCTGTACGCCGGTCTGTATTGCCGACATTGCGCCGAACCTCGTGGCCCTCTATGTCAGCCGCGCGTATGGGGCTCATTTCGTTGAGAAACCCGCACAGCTCGACCATCGGATCACGGAGATCGAATCCGGGAAGTTTACCGAGGACTGGAACCGCGTCATGAAGATGAGCGATGCGGAACTCACGAAGATCTGCGCGGAGTTGGCGTAACACAAGTCACTGGTCATTCGTCAATGGTCACGCGGGCAGTGCGCCCCCGTCGCTTTTCTTGCCAGTGACCAATGACGATTGACCGTTGACATTCTTTTGAGCCATGGATATTCATAAGCTCCAAGAAATCGTCCACAAGACCCGGGACGCTCGGCGCCAGCAGACCATCCCGAAATATTCACCGGCCGACCGCGATCAGCTCATCAAGAAGTTCCATCCCGATTTTCGCGGAGCCGCCTATCGTCCTCTCACATTCGGGCCGAATGCCGGTGAGATGACCGTGCGCGAACTGGCGGCGTTGCTCGAAGGCGACAGCCCCCTTCCCGCGGATTTTGACCTGACCCCCCACTACACCACCGACGTGCTGGTGGTCGGCGGCGGCGGCGCCGGCTGTGCCGCAGTCCTGCACGCCCATGCGGCGGGGGCGAAAGTGATCCTGGCCACAAAGCTGAGGCTCGGCGATTCGAACACGGTCATGGCCCAAGGCGGGATGCAGATCGCCGTGACGCAGGAGGATTCCCCCGTCACACATTTCCTGGATACGCTCAAGGGCGGTCACATGAAGAATGACCACCAGTTGTTGAAGACCATGGTGGAGGAAGGGCCCTCGATCGCCAAGTGGCTGCTGGGCCTCGGCGTGCTGTTTGATCGCGATGCCGACGGCAACCTCCATGTCAAGAAAGGCGGCGGCAGCTCAAAGCCACGACTCTTGACCGCATCCGACTACACCGGCCTTGAAATTATGCGAGTGCTCAAGGATGAGGTGCTGAACCAGAAAATTCAGTTGCTGGAGTTCTGCGCGGCGGTGGAGCTGCTGAGCAATGAGAATGGGACCTGTACGGGCGCCGTCCTGCGCGATTTGGACAACCAGCGCTATGTCGTCGTCGCGGCCAAGACGGTCATTCTGGCGACGGGTGGGATCGGGCGGTTGCACATCCAGGGATTTCCCACCAGCAACCACTACGGTGCCACAGGTGACGGCCTGGCCATGGCCTACCGCATGGGCGCGAAGCTCATGCACGTCGATACCTTCCAGTACCATCCGTCGGGAGCCGTGTACCCGGAGCAACTGATCGGCGCCTTGGTCACCGAAGGCATTCGGTCGGAAGGCGGGCATCTGGTCAACGCCAAGGGTGAGCGCTTCGTCAACGAACTCGATACCCGTGACGTTGTCTCCTCGTCCATCATCCGTGAGTGCAAGGAGGGGCGTGGGATCCGTACCATGTCGGGACGGGTGGGGGTCTGGTTGGATACGCCGCTGCTCGACGCGGAACAGGGACCAGGGACGGTGAAAAAGCATTTCCCGGCGATGGTCATGCAATTCGAGCGGTTCGGCATCGACATCTCGAAAGACCCCGTGCTCATCTATCCGACGCTCCATTATCAGAACGGTGGCGTGAAGATCGATACGAACGGCGAGTCCGAGGCGAAGAACTTGTTTGTGGCCGGCGAAGCCTCCGGTGGATTACACGGGCGGAATCGGCTCATGGGGAACTCACTGCTGGACATCATGGTCTTCGGGAAACGATCGGGGAGCACGGCAGCGGCCCGTGCGGCGACCCTGTCCCAAGGCGCACTCACTCTCGGCCATCTCGACCGCTTCCGTGCGGAAGCGAAAAAGTCCGGCGTCTCCTCGGATGTCATCTGTCCGATGATCCTGCCGGCCTATGCGCGAAAAGAGTAGAGCGTATGGCTGATAGCTGATAGCTGATGGCTTATAGCCGGAAGCGCGGAGAATCCGACTATTAGCTATTCGCCATAAGCCCTATGCTCCCTTTCAGGAGAGCCCAATGAACATCCACGAGTTTCAGGCCAAGCATCTGTTCGCCCAGTTCAATGTGCCGGTTCCACGCGGCAAAGAGATCAAGACGCCGCTGGCCGCCGAGAAGTGGGCGGCCGCGCTCAACACGCCCGTGTTTGTGGTGAAGGCGCAGATCCATGCCGGTGGCCGCGGAAAGGCCGGTGGGGTCAAGATCACCAAAGATCGGGCACAGGTGCCGGTTCTGGCCAAGGAGATTCTGGGGAAGACCTTGGTCACTCACCAGACGGGTCCCAAAGGCCGGAAGGTGCGGCGATTGCTGATTGAAGAAGGCGCCGGGATTGCCAAGGAGCTCTATCTGAGCCTCTTGGTCGATCGAGAGACCGGATGGCCGGTCTTCATCGCCAGCACTGAGGGTGGGATGGAGATCGAGGAAGTCGCGGCCCACACGCCGGAGAAGATCATCAAGGAGCCGATCGATCCGGCGGTTGGGTTTCAGGGCTACAACGGCCGTAACGTCGCCTTCGCCTTGGGCCTGAACACGATCGAGCCGGCGGTCATCAATCCCTTCGTGCAGATGCTCGGGAATCTCTATCGGCTGTTCATGGAGAAGAATGCGGCGCTGCTTGAGATCAATCCCCTCGTCATCACGACGGACAAGAAGCTCATTGCGCTGGACGGCAAGGTGTCCTTCGATGACAACGGTCTTTTCCGGCACGAAGACGTGCAAGCCATGCGGGATCTGCACGAAGAAGAGCCGTTGGAAATCGAAGCCAGCAAGAACAATCTGAACTACGTCAAGCTCGATGGGAATATCGGCTGCATGGTGAACGGAGCCGGGCTTGCGATGGCGACCATGGATGTCATTAAGTTGGCCGGCAGCGAGCCGGCCAACTTTCTGGACGTCGGCGGCGGGGCGACCAAGGAAACCGTGGCGGCGGGGTTCCGCATCCTGCTCAAGGATCGGAATGTGAAAGGCGTGTTCATCAATATCTTCGGCGGCATCGTGCGGTGCGAGCGCATCGCCCACGGCGTGATTGAGGCCGCGAAGGAAGTGAACATCAAGATTCCGGTCGTGGTGCGATTGCAGGGAACGAATGCGGAAGAAGGCCGGACACTGTTGAAAGAGTCCGGTCTCAAAGTCGACGTGGCGACGGACTTGTGGGAGGCGGCGCAGAAGATTGTGGCGGTGACGGGCAAAAAGAGGGCGAAAGCGGCGAACGCGTAAGTGTTGCGGGTCCTGTCGCCGAGCAGCCCAACCGTGCTCGCTCCACCCATCCGCCGGTGGGTCCCTTACGTTGCGCGCGCTTAGGCGCCCGCTCGGCGCCATCCGCAATGGATCAGGTCCCTGTCACTGTGAGGAGGACGGGGAGTACGTGGAAGAAGGGAAAGATTGTGGCGGTGACGGGAACGAAGAGGATGAAAGCGACGGCGTAAGAGAGGCGGCTGGGTGAGCCTCCCTGCTCCCGGAGCGCGCACCCTCGGAAGGAAGGAGAATAGGCAGTAGTCAGGCTGCCCTTCTTGCTCGGTTGAACGCGCGCAATAGCGGCTCAACCCCACCGCTCCGCAGGGAAGGCACAGTCAGCCCTCGGCCCTTTGGGGAGAGGGAAGGGTGAGGGGAACGAGATCGCTTATGTCTCTGCCACCAGACACTAGGAGAATCCTTGAAGAAATCATGGAGAGCAGAGGTCTGAGCCTTATTACGTCACGGTCCTCTCTCAAATCAAGGAGTTGGCGATTGCCCGTGGTTATGAGTTCTATTCGCAAGCCAAGGTAGAGTGGGAGTTAAGCCATTTTGCGCAACCGAGACGAAGGGCTTTCTTTTAGAAAGTGCCAACTATGTGGGTGAGCGTATTTCTGTACATAGTGGTCCAGATATGGGAGGAAGAGCGAGCAACAGTTTTGATCCCGAACAAGCAACTTGAAAAACTGAGGAGGCGTAGAGATAGCGGCGACTTTAAAGTCAAGAAAGACTGTGGCGAGTTCTTCTTGGAAACGCCAAGTCATGAAGACAACATCAAATTAAAAGATCGACCGGAAGATATTTTTTCGTACTTACCCCTTTGATAGAGGAAAAGATGAGCATTTTGGTGGATAAGAACACGCGGGTGGTGGTGCAGGGGATTACCGGGAAAGAGGGATCCTTTCACGCGACGCAGTGCAAGGCCTATGGGACGCAGATCGTCGCGGGGGTCACGCCGGGGAAGGCCGGACAGGACGTCGAAGGCATTCCGGTGTTTAACACCGTCCGTGATGCCGTCAAGACGACCCAGTGTGATACTTCATTGATCTTTGTCCCGCCGCCCTTTGCGGCAGACGCCATTCTGGAAGCGGCCGATGCGGGGATCAAGCTGGTCGTCTGTATTACAGAGGGCATCCCCGTCAATGACATGGTTCGAGCCAAGCGCGCCCTCCGAGGGAGAGACGTTCGTCTGATCGGGCCGAACTGCCCCGGTATCATCACTGCCGAAGAGTGCAAGATCGGCATTATGCCGGGGTTCATCCACAAGCGCGGCGTCGTGGGTGTGGTATCCCGAAGTGGCACCCTCACGTATGAAGCCGTGCATCAGCTGACGAATCTAGGGCTTGGTGAAACGACCTGCGTGGGCATCGGCGGGGATCCGGTGAACGGCACCAGTTTTGTCGATGTCTTGCCCTTATTCGAGAAAGATGAAGAGACCAAAGCCATCGTCATGATCGGCGAGATCGGCGGTGATGCCGAAGAAAAGGCCGCGACCCTGATCAAACAGCAGATCCGCAAGCCGGTGATCGGCTTTATTGCGGGTATCACGGCCCCTCCCGGCCGTCGAATGGGCCATGCGGGCGCCATCATTACCGGGGGGAAGGGCACGGCAGCAGAGAAAATGAAGTCTCTGGAAGCCGCCGGTGTCCGCGTCGTGAAGAATCCCGCAGAAATCGGGACGACGGTCAAGGCCGCCCTCGGCCGATAGTGGTTGCTCTTCGTTCCCGCTGGTGTCTGTAGGGGCCCTCCTGCAGGCCTGACGGTGCCCCCCGTCTGAATATCGGGTACGGCCCTCGCCAGCCGAAATACTCACAGATTCATCCGATTGCTTCTGTTCCCTTCACATGCAGCTTCCAGCGAACGGAATCGATGGGTGGAATGGGGCGTCCGGTTCCACCAGCATCTCCTCATGCACGACGGGCGTGCCCATAACTTCGAACAAGCCATCGTCTACCACGGAGGCGAGGCCGCCCGATCGAGGAACAAGTTCCTGAGTCTTCCCGCCGACGACCGTCAGGCACTGATCGAGTTCCTCCGCACCCTGTAAGACGACGGACTGACCCCGGCAGCCGCGACCATCCTGGCCGCGGCTGCCCCCCCATACGTATCGCCCAACCCGCGAGCCGGAAAGTCCCTGTGTTGCTCGTCGGCATGGAGGAGCACGATCACTGATGAACAGTCCCCACGCACGACATTCACCTCTCGCGCTGGGTCGCCCAAGGGAATGTCTTTCATCCGAGGCCCGATCGTGCTAGTCTTCCATCACTCTATCATTCATCCCGCCTTTCTCTTAGGGTGAGATCGTCCTCCAGTGGAGGGTGTCACCGGTTCCTTTGGCCTCGGTCACTGTCTGTCCCGTCGATCGGAGGGTTCCATGTTAGTGTTCCTCATCCACGTCCGCGATTCCCAGTTCTACGCCCTTCCCGCCAAGACTCCCGCAAAAAACGGACGCATTCGGGTGATGGGTTTCCCTCCGATCGGGATCATGTCCCTGTCGTCGGTCCTCAAACGCGCCGGCCACGACTGTGTCATGTTCGATCAGGCCAATCCGGAGACGCCGAACGATGTCATCGTGGAGGAAATCACCAAGCGTCAGCCGGCCTTGGTGGGCCTGAGTTTTCTC
>JACRLS010000105.1 GCA_016235225.1 Nitrospirota bacterium
GGATTGAACACGTCGCCGCCGTTCTCCTGGAAGGTCAGCACATAATTCGGCCCGAACACGAGGCTCACCTGTTCCACATGCACCTCTGTCCGCTGTCCCCCGGCATAGAGCATCTTGAGGACGAGGTAGCCATAGCCGTCATAGTCGTCGTACTTGGGACGCTGATCCGTGTTGACGATGTCTTCCAGCAACAGCGGGTGGAGCTTGAACTGCAGACCGAAGTTTTCGATGACGTCCAGTCTATGGACGCCGCCGACATCGATCCAGGTGACGCCCAGGTTCGAGACCGTGTCCAGTTCCGTCGAACTGGCGAGCTGCCGCTCTTCGCAGCGGCGCTCATCATAGGCCATCACGCTGATCCGGACCGTCTCCGTCCGTTTCTCGCCGATGTGCACCAGCGTGCCCGGGGCGAGGCCGAGCTTCTGTGACCGTTTCTTGAACAGCCTGTTTTCTGATTTGGTCCGCCCGTTGCTCATCCCGCCAGCACCTCGTTCAAGAACTGTCCCAGCTTGGCCAAGACGATCGGCGGGATTTCGTGCCCGCCTTTGAAGGGCACCCACTCCACCGACAGGCCCGCCTGCGTCAGCAGCGTCCGCAGTTGCTCGGCCAGCGACAGCGGCAGCAACGGATCGGCTCCGCCGTGACTTTGCAACACCTTGAGCCCGCGACGCTTCGACATCAACGGCACCCACTCGTCCTTGGAGAGGAGCGTGCCCGACATCATGACCAGCCCGGCAAGCGGCCGCGCGGTGCGGAGCGCTACGTCGCACGACAGCATTGCGCCTTGTGAGAATCCGCCGAGCACGACGCGGCGCGGATCGGCCCCCATCTTGCGCTCCACGTCCTCCAGCAATGCCGCGATCTGCCCCCGCGCTTCCGGAAGCCCCGGCGGGATCTCCCGCGAGAGGTCTCGCTCCCGACCGACCGCCTGGTCACGTTGCAGACGGTCCAAATCGATCATCCACCAGGCACGTCCGGGGCCGTAGGGCACGGTCAGCCGTCCTTCCGGGAACAGGAACCGCGTGCCGGTTGGCGCCGCCAGGGCTTCCCACAATGGAACCAGATCGTCCCCGGGCGCGCCGAACCCGTGCAGCAAGATGACGACGGGACCGCGGCCGCTGCCGCGACGATCCGTCCCGCCGACGATCCGGGTCGTGAGTCCGCCGATCTGTTCGTGACGCATTGTCGAGTGCTGAGACCTGAGTACTGAGTGCTGAGAGGGGTCTCGGCCAGACACAAAGTGCCCGCGGCATCACACCTCAGGACTCAGCACCCAGCACTCAGCACTGCTTTATCGTGGCAGATGATACGGGTTTGCTGAACAGGAATCCAGCGGAAGGACAGTGACACAGAACGCGGGGAGCCACGGCCTATGCGAGACTCCCCGCGAGAGGGCAGTCGATCGGACCACCCATCCGATCTCGCTCGTGAAGCCTACTTGGCTTTCAGGTCCACCACGTTGCAGGAAGTCGACTGGGGATTCCCGGTGACGGGGCCCAGACTCACCTGCACGAATTTCTTGGAGGCCTTGGCCTTCACCACATCGTTGAATGTGGTCTCCTTGGCCGGCAGCGCAACGCCGTTTCCGCCGACCGGTTTGCAGCGTACTTTCACACCACTCACATCATAGGGGCTCTGGTTGTCCACGGTGAACGTCCCCTTCATCACATGGTCCGGGGCCGTGAAGACCGTGTAGTCGAGCTTGACGGCCTTGAGGGCCACATCCCGCGGGGTGCTTTTTGCGGCTGGCTTGGCCGGAGCCCCCTTACTCGGGGGACCGGCAAGAACCACCCCACCCTGCACCAGGGCCAAACTCAGCGCCACGATCCCGATGCGTCCAACGATTCGCGACAGGCTCTGGATACTCATGGACACGATTCCTCCTTGTGACAGGTCCCTCGCACGCGGCGAGGGACGCCAGGTTGCCGATAGCAAAAACGTTAGCACGAGTCGTGCCTAAAGTCGCCGATTTGCGACAAATGTGAACGGGCGGAAAGGCGCGCCAATATGCGAGATGCGAGGGCGGCCCCCAGGACACGAGCCCGTTCCCGACCCGTCCTGCAGAAGTTGCCTAGGATCCTGACCGACATTGCATTTCGTCACGAGGCGCAGGAGGTGCGGGCAGATGCGCGGCCGCAGGCCTCGAAAAACCGGAGGCGTATCGGGGACCCGTTGTCGGGGGACCCATTGCATGCCTGTTGCAATGGGTCGCGGATGCAACGGGTAATGAATACGTTGAGGATTTTTCCGGGTACCCATTGCTGAGCTTCGTGCAATGGGTGATGAGAACAAAGCACACCCGCCAGGCGGGTACCCGCTGGCCCTCGTTCGCCGCAGTAGAAAGGTCAATGTCGGACAGGGTCCTCGACTGCAGGCCATGCCCTTCGCCACATTGACGCGGGCGCCGGCCGATTTGTGATCGTTGCACTCAGTTGATGATGGGACGCACGGGATACCGATGTGGCATTCGACTTGCTGGATCTGTCCTTATGCACAGCCGGCGGTCTGAGATGAACGAATCACCGCTGGTTGTCATGGATGGTCGCCTGAGGCTGAATGCAGGCAGCGGGATGTGTCGATCCTGAGCGCGACCTTCAGGACGGCAACCTCCGGATCACGGCTGCCGACCGCAGTCTCAACCCAGCAGGGGGCGGGCCCCTCCCCGTCCCCTGCCTTTTTTTAGTGCTGAGTCCTGCGTGCCGCGCTTCCCATTTTCTCAGCACTCAGTCCTCAGCACTCAGCACTCAGCACTTGTTTTCATCACTTACTTCGCCCAGCGGTTATACAGCACCGCCCACAGATAGCCGATTCCCCAGGCCCCGGCCAGCAGCGCGATCACCTCGGCCGCCATCTTCCCCAGTGACAGGCCTGATGGCAACAACGACGCGACGTCGGCGCCGAAGAATTGCGCGTTAAAGAAGAACACGAAGACTGGCGGGGCCAGAGCGCGTAGGGCAAAGAGAAGGTCAGCGCGGCCGTCGTGGCCGCAATGGCATTGGCAAAGGCAAGAGGCTGGATCATGAGAATGGTTCGCTACGGAAGCCGATTCGGTCCGGTGACATCGCTGTAGTCACAGAAGGTCCCAGAGGTGCCATCGGTCATCTCGTAGGTCTCACAGCGCTTTCCGTTGTGATCCTGCGAGTATCCGAGAAATCTACCTCGATCCGGTCCTGTCGAACAGCTAAACAGAACGATCAGAGTGAGAACAGGCAGAAGTCGCTGTAGCTGCCGCATTGACATTGCTCAGGCAAGGAGGCTAACACACAGGAGATTGACGAGCAACGCAAGGTCCTCGCAGGAGAGGTGTGACATGAATATCGCCGTCCTCGGCACAGGTCGGCTCGGCACGGCCATCGCGGAACGGTTGCAAGTCTGCGGCAATCAAGTCATCGCGTGGAATCGCACGGGCGAGAAGGCCGTCGTGCTTCGCCCCCTCGGCGTGACGGTCGCGGAGTATCCGGCCGATGCAATACGCGGGGCGGAGGTCACGCTGACCCTGCTGTCGGATGCGGAGGCGACGCGCCGCGTGCTGCTCTCAGCCGCCACAGGCCCGGTCTTGAGGAGCCGCACGATTATCCAGATGGGCACGATCGGCCCCGGCGAGAGCCGAATGCTCGCGGAAGCGGTTCAACGCGCCGGCGGCCGGTACCTCGAAGCGCCCGTCCTGGGCAGCCTTGCGGAAGCGCGCGCGGGGACCCTGCTCGTCATGGTCGGCGGCACGGCCGACCAGTATGCACGCTGGCGCCCCCCGCTGTCCCACCTCAGCCGGGAGCCTCGGCACATCGGCCCGGTCGGCGAGGCGGCGGCGCTGAAGCTGGCGCTCAATCAGTTGATCGCCGCCGAGATCACGGCCTTTTCATTGAGTCTCGGGCTCGTGCAGCGCGCCGGCGTCTCCGTGGAGACCTTCATGACCGTCTTGCGCGAGAGCGCCCTGCACGCGCCGGCCTTCGACAAGAAACTCCCGCGCCTGCAGGCCCGCGACTACACCAACCCCAACTTCTCCACGCAGCATCTCTTGAAGGACGTCGACCTCATCCTCCGCGAAGCCCACTCGCTCGGTCTCGAGACCAGCGCTCTCGCCTCCCTCCGCCCCCTCCTCCAACAGACCATCTCGTCCGGATATGGTTCATCTGACTATTCAGCGATTTTCGAATCCATCAAT
>JACRLS010000106.1:0-3718 GCA_016235225.1 Nitrospirota bacterium
GGCGAGGCCAATTCTTTGTCAACTATATATTGTGGTTTTTTTAGTGGAAACGGGGGAAAGCCTGTGAATACTATCTTGATGGCTCTGGATCAGGCTTAAGAGGTATTTTATGGCGAGTTATCCACAGAAAAAATGCCAGAAAGAGTGCAAATTTCTCGGGGAATCGAATTATTTTCCCGGCGTCATCACCATAGCGCCCAGTTTCCGGATGAGTACCTCAGGATCATCACGGGTGATGAAACGCCCGCCGACGCCGTACACCACCACGTCAACCCCGAAGAGTTGCGTCTGAAAGACGCTCCAGAAGCCATAGTTCGTGCGAAGCGTAGCCGGCAGGACGAAGGTATGCACCACCTGGTTGCCGTGCGCCTTGATGACCTCCCTGAAAATGGCGCGATCACGGGCGGAGGGCTGTGCGTCCATGCGCTCCAGGGCCGCGACAATCTGCCCCTGAAGAAACGACTCATAGTCGAGTGAAGAGGGATTGCTGATCGCGAGCCCCATCGCCGCGCTCAACAGGACCACGATCGCCAACAGCATCCAGATTTTCATGTTCCGCACGGCTCCTCTTGCAACGCGCCTCTGCAACGGAGAGAACGCCTCTCTTGGAGAGCAGCGCCTACGCCGACTGGAATTGACAGGCTCTCCGGGTTTTCCTATGTTCCCCATCGGGCCGGCCGTCACCGGCTCGGCCTGCTGTCGCGTCGATCGCGCAACTGTCAGGAGACCCTACCGACCAAAGGAGGTATCCCCATGTATGTCTGGAGCAAGCAGCTCGCGTTCGGATTGCTCGGCGCCTTCGCCCTGCTGACCCTCGTCTTCCTCATCCAAAGTTCCCCGGCTACCGTGAGCGCCTTGAAGAGTCATACCACGCGATGGATCACCTTGAACTATGCGGGAATGGTCCTCTGGGTCTTCGTGTGGATGATCGACCAGGCCCGTGTCCGGGGGAAAAACGTCTGGCTCTGGCTCCTGCCGTTTCTCTTTGCCCCGCTCCCCGTCCTTATGCTGTACGTGCTGTTTCTCCAGCGGAAGATGGCGTGACAGCCGCCGGTGATCCACGCTCCGCGAGAGGCCCCATCTCCTGCCGCGTCAGCGGATCGCGGAGCCGCCAGAGCAGCCAGAGCCCCGGCAGCGCGGCCAGCGTCGTGATCAGAAAAAAGGTGACCCATCCCACCTGTTGGACCAGATAGCCGGACGGCGGTCCGACGAGCACCCGCCCCACGGCAGCCAGCGCCGACAACAGGGCAAACTGCGTCGCGGTAAACCGGTGATCGCAGAGCGACATCATGAGGGCGACGAAGGCGGCGGTGCCCATCCCGCCCGAGAGATTTTCGATCGCCACGGCGCCCACCATGAGCGGGTAACTCTTTCCGCTCCAGGCCAGCACCATGAAGGACAGATTTGACACCGCTTGAAGGACCCCGAAGACGACGAGTGACCGGAACAGCCCCAGCCGGGTCATGGCCGCGCCGCCGACCAGCGCGCCGAAGATCGTCGCTGCCAGCCCCAGGCCTTTGTTCACCAGGCCGACCTCGGTCGGCGAAAAGCCCACGCCCCGGATCAGAAAGGCCGTGGACAGGGCGCCGGCGAGCGCATCGCCGACCTTGTACAAGACCACCACGAGCAGCAGTTCGGTGGCGCGCGTGCGCCCGAAAAACTCCCGCAGCGGCAACCACACGGCGTCGGACAGGCTGCGCGGCACCTGCATCGGCACAGCCGGCTCGGGGCTGATCAGCGTCGTCAGAAGACCAACGGCCATCAACGCCGCCATCGCGAAATAGGTTTCCCGCCACCCGATGCGTTCGGCCATGATGAGGGCCACGGCGCCGGCCGCCAACATGCCGATGCGATAGCCCGTCACGGAGACGGCCGCGCCGAACCCCCGCTCCGGAGGATGCAACACATCCGCCCGATAGGCGTCGAAGACAATGTCCTGGGACGCCGACATGAAGGCGACCAGCATGGCGAGCGCCGCGAGGGTCCAGGGAGACTCAGTCCCTGTGATCCCCATGGCCAGGATTCCCGCCAGCAGCGCCGACTGGGCCGCGACCATCCAGCCCCGCCGCCGACCCAGCCAGGGCGGGACGAATCGGTCCATCACGGGAGACCAGAGAAACTTCAGCGTATAGGGCAGCCCCACCAGCGTGAAGAGCCCGATCGTCTTCAGATCCACCCCGGTCACCGTCAGCCAGGCCTGCAAGGTTCCCGCGGTGAGAGCGAGCGGCAACCCGGACGAAAATCCCAACGGCAACATGACGGCGATCCGCCGGTTCGCGAGTCGTTCGACGAGTGTGGGTGAGGTCATGCGGTGAGGAGCTTCACGTGACGTGGCCCCATCTTCCCACGGATTGGGTCTGAAAGCACGACTTGGCAGGGAATCGTGAAAGGTGAAACGTCAGACGTGCGGCGCTTGGAAGGGGTGGATTCGTGAGCGGGGGCCGAAGCCGGCTCAGGCTATGCCCTTTGAGAACTCCTCTCACAATCCTCTAACATTTTATGTCTCCCGTTTGACGTTTCACGCGACGTCAACAGGACTGTCCATTGAAGGTACAAGGCTTGTAGCGCGAGACGTCGAACTCCACGTTCTCGAGATAGAGCCGCTCATTGCCGTTGACCCCGTCTCGTTCGGGATCATTCCACATCTGGTGGTTCCACCAGTAAAACAGCGGATGGGGCTCCGTATAGTAGACGGGATTACCATAGTGACTGCGTTGGTGCTCGATCACGGAGCGGCCCGTGACATAGTCGATGGTGCCGTCCCCCTTGAGGGAGTAGAGCATCAGGAACAGGCGGGCCTCGTGATCGTAGACTTCTTCGATCCGCAGATTCAGATCGGGCTCGACCGGGAGGTTATCCGTCGGAAGGGCCGGGGGGACGCTAAACCCGATCGACGCCAGGCAGCAAAGGACCGCCCTCACCAACCGTCGCGGCCTGCGCTTCTCCACCGATCGGATCAGCACGCTCCCTCCCCTGACGCCAGAACTACAGGTGAGATGGGCTGATCTTATCACGGAGCGATTCGGAGCAAAAGGCCTGCGCCTTGCTCCCCGCTTCCACGCTCGCCTATAATCATCCGGCGATGACGACCACCCCACGACGGGCTTCCCTCTATACCGTCGGCTGCCGACTGAGTCAGGCTGAAACCGCCCTCTTGGCCGATCGCCTGAGAGCGAACGGGTACCAGCTTGTCGAGTTCGGGCAACCGACGGACTTGTTCGTCCTGAATACCTGCTCGGTGACGGACGATGCGGAAGGCACCTGCCGCTATGTGATTCGGAAGACCCTTCGGCAATCGCCCGGCGCCTATGTGGCCGTCACCGGCTGTTACGCGCAGACCGGCTCGGACGCTCTGCGCCGGATCGAGGGCATCGACTTGATCGTGGGCACTCAATTCAAGATGCAATTGCCAGATTTCCTCCCTTCGCCGGCGCTTCTACAGAAGCGTCCCGCTCCCGAACTGCTTCATACGAAGCGAATCGAGCGTGGTGATTTCGTGAGCGCCGGGGTCGGCGACTACGACTCGACGAGGGCCAATCTCAAGATTCAGGACGGCTGCAATTTCATGTGTTCCTTCTGCCTCATCCCCTTCGCCCGCGGTCACGAGCGGAGTCGGGAGTTCGACGACGTCCTCCGCGAGGCGCGGGACTTGGCCGCCCGCGGGCATCGCGAGTTGGTCCTCACCGGCGTGAACATCGGACAATACCAGCATGCGGGA
>JACRLS010000106.1:3759-5578 GCA_016235225.1 Nitrospirota bacterium
CGTGGATCTCGTGCGCGCATTGGAGACTGTTGCGGGGATGGACCGGATTCGAATCTCGTCCATCGAGCCGACGACGATTACCTGGCCACTGCTCGAACACATGGCCGGCTCGACTAAGCTGTGCCACTACCTCCATATTCCCCTTCAGAGCGGCGACGACGAGATCTTGCGCGCGATGAACCGGCAGTATCAGGTTCGGGACTATGTCGCCTTGGTCGAGCGCGCGTTCCAGCTCATGCCCGACCTGGGGTTGGGGACGGATCTCTTGGTGGGCTTTCCGGGCGAGGACGACTGCCACTATGCCAACACCCTGAGCCTGGCCGCCGATCTGCCCTTCGCCTACTTTCATGTGTTCCGATATTCCGAGAGACCAGGCACGGCAGCGGCCCGACTTCACGATACCGTCAGGGCGGAGGCCGTTCAGACTCGCAGCAAGGAACTGGCCGATCTCTCCCGCACGAAGCGGCTGGCCGTGGCCCAGACTTATGTGGGCCGACGGGTGGAAGTGCTGTTCGAAAGCCGCGAGGAGCAGGGGTACTGGACCGGACTCACAAAGAACTACTTGCGCGTCGGCGTGCCCGCTGCGCAGAGCCTGAAGAATCGCCTCCTGGATGTCACGATTACGGGCGCCATGGATGGCCTGGCTGTCGCAGCGCCACTGGAGCGTCTCTGAGAACCCGGCGCCGACCCATGAGACCAAGACCTCATTTTGGATGGTGCGCCGTTGTTTGCATGATCGGACTCCTGGCCGGGTGTGCTCATGACGTTCCGTCAGCGACCGTCAGCGCACTGGATGGCTTCTGGACCAGCTCCCAGCTCGACTACGACCTCGTACTCAGCGGAATGATCGGGTTCGCTGAGAGGGCACGGGCCGCCGGGATTCAGGACGGCGATCCCGTGCTGCGTCTCTCGGCCGTGGAAGGGGCACGCATAACGGCGCGCCAATGGATGCCCGATGGGCACTGGCATACGGTGAGGATGGAACGAAAAGCCGACGGCACACTCAGCTGCACCGACGGCACGCATTCCTGGACCTTGGAACGAAAGACGATGGCGGCGCCATGACGACAGCCTACCGCGTCCATATCGAGACCTTCGGCTGTCAGATGAACGAGTACGACACCGAACTCATCCGCTCATTGCTCAAGGCCCGGGGATTTGCCTTCACGGACGACCGCGAGCGGGCGGATGTCATCCTCATGAACACCTGCGCCATCCGCGAGAATGCCCACAGCCGCGTGTATGGGCATCTCGCGGACTTGAAGCCCATCAAGAGCGCGCGCAACCTCGTGGTGGGGGTCTTGGGGTGCATGGCCCAAAATCTGAAGGAAGAGCTGGCCGAGCAGGCTCCGCTGGTCGACGTGCTCGTCGGACCCGACGGTTACCGTCGCCTTCCCGATCTTCTCATAGAGGCTATCCACGCCCAGGAGGAAGGGCTCTCGCGCAAGGGGTTCGCGGTCGATCTGTCGGAATATGAGACCTACGATGACATTGTGCCGGACCGGCCGGATGGCGTGAACGCCTGGCTCGCAGTCATGCGCGGCTGCGACAACTTTTGTACATTTTGTGTGGTCCCCTACACGAGGGGACGAGAGCGGTCACGCGATCCCCGGGGAATCCTTCGGGAAGCAGAACAGCTCATCGCCCGGGGCTGCAGACAGATCACGCTCCTGGGTCAAAACGTGAATTCCTACCGGTTCGAGGCACGGGAAGGGGCGCGTCCATCGGGACAGTGGCCTGTCTTGGCAGGCCGGGGGAGGGTGGGTGAAATATCGCCTGGGGAGGGTGGGTGCAATTGGGATTTTGCGCGCTTGATCAC
>JACRLS010000005.1 GCA_016235225.1 Nitrospirota bacterium
GGCTGAAGACGGCGTAGACCGCCGGTGCGTCGATTGCAAACACCTCGGTGGGCTCCACCGGGACCATTTCGTGAGATCGCCGGAACGCCATCTCTTCTTCGAATCCCTTCGCCAGGGTGATGGACCGGAACATGCCCTGGGGGGGCGCATCAAAGTTGTACGACGGGACATAATCACCCCGGTTCTGAAATTCATTCAAAGGGACGTTGGGTGTGATCGGGAGTTCCTCGCCGTACGCGCGTGGGTTGACCCAGTCAATCGAGAGCACCAGCACAGAGAAGAGGAACGGCCTGAGTGGCGCCATGCTGTTGAGCATCCGCATAGGGCTAGGTACACCGGCCTGGTTTCAACTGTCAAGCGCGCAGAAGGTCTGAGGCTACAAATCTTACTCCTGTCGGGCATTGTTGCCGCCCCCGGTGCCTTTTGCTAGAATGCGCCCCCTCTCAAGGCGGGCAATAGGTGAGAGGCAATGGGCAATGGGAACAAGGAGCCAATAGGCAAGAGGCGATAGGTCAGAGATTGGATGGATGGGAAAGAAAGGGTTCCGAGATCTCGTCGTGTGGCAGAAGGCCAAAGATCTGGCGGTGAGGATGTACCAGCTTGCGGCAAGCGGCGGTCTCGGGCGGGATTCCGGGCTGCGTGACCACATCTGTCGCAGTGCAGTCAGTATTGCGAGCAACCTAGCGGAAGGCGATGAGCGCGGCACAGACAGGGAGGCCGTCCGGTTCTTTTACATTGCGAAAGGCTCACTTGCCGAATTTCGTACTCAAATCCAGATTGCCCATGAATCTGGGCAGCTAAAGAGATCAGTGTATGAGGGGTTAGAGGGCGACTGTGAAACGCTGGGGAAAATGCTCGGGAGTCTTATCAAGGTCCGGCATGCTCAGTCGACGAAAAGCCTGTGACAAAATGATCCCTCTCTTATTGCCTATAGCCCCTTGCCCATTGCCTCTGGCCGTTCACCTATAGCCCATAGCCCATCACCCATCGCCTATGATCAAAAATCCTGACGCGCTGCCACAATTGATCGGAGAGTTTGCGCCTGTCGACGAGTGGCAGTCCCGGATCAATCGCCTCTTCTATGGTCTCCGCGGGGACGCGGTCCGCCGCTATTTTCAAACCTTTTCGTCGGCAGATTTCCGCCTCGCCCACGCCTTGGCGGCGGACTATTACGCTCGCGTTCAGAAACGCGAGCAGGCAATAGGCGATGGGCGAGGGGCTATAGGGAAGAGTGATCCCACCTATAGCCTATCGCCTCTAGCCTCTAGCCCTCTCATTGTGCACGAGTGGGGCCCAGGCAACGGCAACCTCGCGGCTTGCTTCCTCACGCATCTCAAGCGCCTGGATCGCGCGGGGCGGGTGTACCCGAGGGTGCGCTACGTGCTGGTCGGGAATCGCCCGAGCCAGTTGGAGGCTGCGCTGGCCCATCCCGAACTTGGCCCGCATCGCGATCGGGTGTCCACGGAATGTGCAGAGGTGCACAACCTCTCGTCGATCCCGGATGGCACCGTCGACCGAATTCTCTGTGCGGATCTCTGGAATGAGCTGCCCACGAAACTGATGGTGCGCAAGGAGGGCGAGATCGAAGAGGAGTATCTGCGTCCCAACCTGAAAGAGCAGGTTTTTGATCTCATCACGGACTGGGCAGGATTTGTTCGAGCCTTCGAGGCCCTGGATGTCGAGGCGCTGAAGACCTTTCCCCCGTTCCTGGAAGAGATCGTATGGGAACGGGAATACCGCAAGGCGGACTGGAAGTCGGTCTCGTTCCGCAAGACCATCACCGACCATCTCAAGCAGATCGAGGAGCATGTGCTGGTGCCGGTGAACCTCGGCGCCTATGCCTGTCTCAAGGAGGCCAAGCGCCTGCTGGCGCGGGATGCGATCGGCCTCAGCGCCTTCGATGCAGGGAGTGCGGACCTTGGTGTGTTGAACGATCCGGAGAAACCTTGCTACGGATTATTTGGGGGCCAGTACAGTTTCATGGTCAACATGGTGCTGGCCGAAGCGGTGGCGTCTTACGTGGGATTCAAGAGCATCGCAGTCGAGACGCAGCGGGAGTTCGTCGGACAGGCCCTGGGCATCAATGTCATGAGCGTGATGGACCTGCTGGCCGGGTTCCCGTCACCCAAGACGCTGTCGCCGTGGGAGCAGGATCGGCTGGTGCTGCAGACCATTCAGCGCCTGAACCAGGTGTATACCGGTCCCTATGACCGGCCTTTGGACTTTTCGCTCCGCGAGGAAGCCCGACGGCGTTCCCGATACGGTGGCGTATCTCTCCGAAGACGAGATCATGGGGGCGATGAGTGATCTCACGTCGCTCGGCTATGATCGGGAGGCCATTATCGCCATGCTTCAGGCTCCACCTCAGCCTGTGGATTACTACCACCTGTCATGTTGTCCACAGGGCGGGATGGCCTAGGGCCACAAAATTCTTGACTCTTTACGTGTTTTTCGAGTAGCTTACGCGCGTTTTCGGGGGTTAGGGGCGTGAAGCGTATCTCGTCGTTCGTATCTCGTATTTCGGAAGAGGAGAGAGAAGGATGAGCGACTTCATGGACGATCTTGCGAGCGACGAACGACGAGATACGAGATACGAGCGACGAAAGAACTGACGGATCACCGAAAGTCATAGCGGGATAAAGGAAGAGAAAGATGTTCGGATCGTTCGGCTGGATGGAATTGCTGCTCATTCTGATCATCGTGCTGATTATTTTCGGCGCGGGCAAGCTGCCCCAGCTCGGTGAAGGACTCGGCAAGGCCATCAAGGGATTTAAGAAATCAGTCCATGAGGCGGATGCGGTGGATGTGACTCCCACGCCGGACCAGGCAGGCGCACCGACCCAGTTGCCGCCGGCCCAGGCGGACGCGGCTCAGCCGACTACAACCGCCCAGCAGCGGGCGACGAAACAGGGATAGGCGATAGGCAATGGGCTATGGGCAATGGGGATGAGGACGAGTCGAGTTCCACCTATCGCCGATCGCCTATCGCCCATAGCCTGGAGCGAAGAAGATGTTCGGTCTTGGAGCCGGCGAAATTCTCATTATTCTGGTGATCGCGTTTCTGCTCTTTGGGCCCAAACAATTGCCGGAGATCGGACGTCAGGTCGGCAAGGCGGTCAAAGGACTCAAAGAGACGGCGGACGATCTCAAGAAGACCGTCGAGCCGGAAATCAATTTGATCCAGCAGGAGGTCAAGCAGGTTGAGCAGGATCTCCAGGCCTCGATGAAGGACGCGGAGGAGGAGATCAACCAGGCGACGAATATTAATCAGCCCTCGTCCGAGCCTGCCGGCGACTCCAAGGCGTCTTAACTGTCTGGGTGATTGCTGAACGATGAGAGCGCAGAAGAGGTGATTGGGGAAAGGGGGTGACGGTGACACCAGGCGGATAGTGAAGAGCGAGTAGCGAATAGCAAATAGCGAAGAGTGGCTAGGAGCTGGAGGGAATACGCTATGAGCTGTTGGCTACCAGCTACTTGCTACTCGCAGTTGGTTCACAGCAGGTCCGCCAGCACAGCGGATCTGGACGGGGCCTCCGGCCCCTGGGTGATACAGGAGCAAACGAAGAGGTAGGTGGATCGTTGACAAGGCAGCTTCATCATAGTGGAGCGGTTGGATTCAAAGTGTAGCGCGAGCGGCCGAAGCGTCGATAGCGTGTAGCGTCTGTCGTTCGATCCAGAGGCTCTCGACGGGTCGCGATGACGCAAAAGACGCCCGGCGC
>JACRLS010000001.1 GCA_016235225.1 Nitrospirota bacterium
GCCTCTTCGAGACCGGAGTCCTTCATTTCAAACACGCCGATTTCGTTCGTCGACCCGAAGCGATTTTTCACCGCCCGCAGCACGCGGTAGCTGTGGCCGCGGTCCCCTTCGAAATACAGGACCGTATCGACGATATGCTCCAGCAGTCTCGGCCCTGCGATGGCGCCTTCCTTTGTCACGTGACCGATGATGAAGACCGGCACCCCGCTCCGCTTCGCCAGCGACATGAGCTGCGCGGCGACTTCCTGCACCTGACTGATGCTTCCCGGCGCGGAGGTGATGTGGTCCGTATAGACCGTCTGAATGGAGTCGACGACCACGGCGGCGGGCTTTAACTCCTGGACCCGCTTGACGATCTCCGGCAGCGAGGTTTCCGCGAGGATATAGAGGTTGTCGCCCTGGACCGCCAGCCGCTCGCTCCGCATCTTGATCTGCTGCGGAGACTCTTCGCCGGACACGTACAACACCGGCTCTCGACCCGGCACCAGCCGCGGCAACGCCTGGAGGAGCAAGGTGGTTTTGCCGATCCCGGGATCGCCGCCGATCAGAATCACAGACCCGGGCACGACCCCGCCGCCCAGCACCCGGTCCAACTCACCGATCCCTGTGCAGAGACGCGGCTCGCCGACGATTTGAATGTCGTCTAACAGTGTGGGTTGCGAGGAGGAAGTCCCGAGCGGGATAGGGCGCCCGCGGGCTTGCGGCAACTGGACGGCCACACGTTCCTCGCGGAAGGTGTTCCAGCCGCCACAATCGGGACATCGACCTAACCAGCGGGGCGCCTCATGCCCGCAGGTTTGACATCGAAAACTGGTCTTGGCCCGCATGAACCGGCGTCCTTATACTCCAACCCCGGCCGTATGGCCATTACGACCCCTATCTTAATGGAATTCCGCGTGAATTTCAAAGGCTGGGAGTACGAGGTTTCTCGCCTGGAATCAAACGGTTAGAAATGCTTTCTGACCTCTTTCCATTCCTTGGCCATCATCACTTTTTTCGGCAGGTCTCCCCGCGCCGGTTCAGGCACCATCACCACCGCAATCCGATGGTGGAGCAGCGCCTCGGCAAAGTCCTTCGATCGGCCGATCCCGCTGCGTAGATTATCCCACCCCTCCGCGTGCAACTGATCGATCGCCTGCCCCAGCGCCTCCCGCCCATCTCGGACGGCCAGCCAATGCCCCGGCGGAAAATGATGGGCTTTGAGCCAGTCTCGCGGATCGCCCGTGCGGCCCCATGGATCGCCCGAGTGACCGGTGGAGACATAGAGCACATTGAAATAGAACTGGGCCAGCCGTTTGAGCTCATCCGCCGCATCCGGCACCGGCTTCTGCTCCGTAAGGGTCCCGACGGGCAGCGGGAACGGTAAGACAGGCACCGCTGATTTCTCCGGCTCGATCAGCGACGCCAGCTCGACGAGGAGAATCGGCCGGCGCTTCTCCCAAACCGACAACACCGCCGTACCCTCGTGCGCCGCCGTGATGCGTGGGCTGGAGACCAGCCGGACCAGGATGTCATGATTGCCGGCCAGCCGCGTCTGATAGTCCAGTCTGGCCACCCCGTCTCCTCCGGTCAGGCTCGTACCTGCCTTCGTGCAGGAGACGAGAAACTCCAGTTGCTCCCCGCCCAACCCCGTCACGCCCGTCAGCCCCTCCGAGGCCAGACGGGCTTCCAGCCGGACCGGTTTGCCCGATCTGGCGAGGGCATCCCGTACGACGACGTGGGCACGGACTTGGGGATCACCGGCGACCGCGGCCGGCGGGATTCCGTTGACCGCAAGACTGCAGGCGAGCGCACACGCGAGAACCAGTCTCTGCATGATACCGGGGATTCTGACAGGCCGATCGGGGGGAACGCAAGATAAGGAATGGCGGCGCAGGAAACAGGGAATCAGTGCTGTTCGATTTCGGTGAGCACCTCGTTGAAGATCTCGAGCGCGGTGTCGGCTTCCTGCTTGGTGATCATCAGCGGCGGAATGAAGCGCACAACGCAGTGGCCGGCGCCCAGCAGCAAGAGACCCTTCTCAAAGCAGCGATGCACCACATCGTTGCGCTCACGGACGGCTTCATCTTTGGTCAGCGGATCGCGGACGAGCTCCACGCCGATCATGAGACCCTTGCCGCGCACGTCGCCGATGAGCCGGTGGCGCGCCTGCATCTTCTTGAGCTCTTCCAGAATGTAGCCCCCAATACGGGCCGCATTGGTAATGAACTTCTTTTCGATCAGCTTGATCGTGACGAGGGCCGCCTCACAGGCGAGCGGGTTGCCGCCGAAGGTATTGGCATGGGCGCCGCCCGGCCAATCCATGACGTCGGCCGACGCCACGGTCGCACCCATCGGCACCCCGGAGGCGATGCCCTTGCCGATCGTGATGATGTCCGGCTGCACCCCCCAATGTTCACTGGCGAACATCCGCCCCGTGCGCCCCATCCCGGTCTGGACTTCGTCGGCAATGTACAGAATCCCGTGGTCCTTGGCGATCTGCTTCAGCAAGGGATGGAACTCGGGCGGCGGCACGACGATCCCGCCCTCGCCCTGGATCGGCTCCACGATGATCGCCGCCACGTCTTCCGGCGGCACGGTGGTTTTGAAATACACCTCCTTGATCACATTCACACAGTGCATCTTGCAGGAGGGGTAGGTCAGGCTGTAGGGACAGCGGTAGCAATTGGCATAGGGCACATGGGTCACACCGGGCACAAGCGGCGCGAAATGCCGCCGTTGAGATACCTTGCTCCCCGTGAGCGACAGCGCCCCCATTGTCCGGCCATGGAACCCGCCATAAAAGGCGAGCATGAGCGGCCGTCGCGTCTTGTACCGGGCCAGCTTGAAGGCTGCTTCGACCGCTTCAGCGCCCGAGTTCGTAAAGAACGTCCGCTTGGGTCCCTTCCCCGGCGTGATCCGATTGAGCGCCTCGGCCAACTGCACCTGTGCGGGGTAGTAGTAATCCGTCCCCGCTATATGGATGAATCGCTTCGCCTGTTTCTGAATGGCGGCGACGACGTCCGGATGGGAGTGGCCTGTGGCAACCACGGCGATCCCGGCGGTGAAATCGAGAAAGCGGTTGCCGTCGAGGTCCTGCACCATGGCGCCGCGCGCTTCTTCGACCACCAGCGGATAGACACGCGTCAGCGACGGCGACAGCGCCTGCTCATCCCGGCTCAACCAGGCCCGGGCTTTCGGTCCGGGGGGCGCCACGCGAATGAACGGAACCTTTGCGGAGGTCGTCGCTCTGCGAGTAGAGGTCTTCTTGGATGCCCGTTTGGCCATGCGCGTCCGCTCTTCTCTCCTGCTGATAGTCTACTCCCTCTCTTCGGTTTAGCAAAACGATCCCTGTAGCGTGAGGAGATGAGGAAAAGGACTGTCAATCCGCAGAGGTCGGAGTCGTCGGAGAGGTCAGAAGACGGAACCTCCCCGCCGAACGATGAGAAAGACATCAACAGCCGACCAGATGACCAACGCCAGGTAGGCCACCGCGGCCGGAGCCCACCAATAGCGAGCAACGGCCAGCAAGAGAAAGCCGGCGGGCAGAATCTTGAATCCCTTGCGCTCTCCTACATAGAGGTGGCCAAGACCGGCAAGGAGCGAGAGGCAGGCCGCGTGAAGACCGCGGACGGTCCGCTCACGGCTGTCCATGGTGGCAGGCATGATGGAGACAGGCTATGGGCAATGGGCTAGAGGCTATAGGGTGGGCCTCTTCCTATTGCCTATAGCCGATTGCCTCTCGCCTAGGTTCTTAGCGCCGCGAGCACTTCCTCGACGTGACCGTCCACCTTGACTTTGCGGAACAGGGCCCGCAAGGTCCCGTCGGGGTTCATCACGAACGTGCTTCGCTCGATCCCCCAATATTTCTTTCCGTACATGCTCTTCTGGACGTAGACGCCGTATGCGTTGGAGACCTTAATGCCCTCGTCAACCAGCAAGGAGAAAGGCAGGTCATACTTGGCGATAAATTTCTGATGGGCCTCCTCATCGTCCAGGCTCACCCCGAGCACCACCGCACCCGTCTTTCTGATCGCCGACATCGCGTCACGGAAGCCGCAGGCCTCCTTGGTGCACCCCGGTGTATCGTCTTTGGGATAAAAATAGAGGACGACCGGCTTGCCCCGCAGGCCCTTGAGCGACACCGTTTTCCCGGATTCGTTCTTCAGGGAAAAGTCCGGCGCTCTGTCACCGACCTCTAATGCCCCTGCCATCTCCACCACCTCTCTCGATATCCCAGCTTACGATTGGGATTCAGTGGACAGGACCATCCGATCTTCCCTCAACCTTAGCCTTAGCCTTAACCTTCGCCTTCGCCCAAGCCTCAACCTCACGCCTGTTCGCTACCGTGGCCCCACGCCCCCGAAGGTCGGTCTCGTATTGGAATGGTCTTGCCCATGGACGGTTTTCGGCAGTGTGGAATCCGGATTCCCGAACGGACTCAGCGCCGGCGAATCCCAGATCACCTGATTCCCCGGCGACAGATTGGCATTGGAACGCGGAGGCGCCCTGGGTGTTCGCCTGCATGGCGGCCTGGGAGACCTGCCCGGTCAGCAGCAAGGGCGCCAGCGGCTTCGCCTTCTTCGCCGCACACCCCACGCCGACGACGATCAAGAGACTCGCCATGATGATGGTGATAAAAGATTTCATACCGCCTCCCTTTGCCACAGGCCCGCCCTTACACCTTTCGATGACGCCTCGATTCTTCTTCGTACGTTTTCCGGTAGAGCACGTCCCACTCTGTGGTCCCTTCCAGGACCGGCCGCGAATAGGACGCCAGCTTCCGACGGACCACCTGATCCAGTTGGGCCACTTCCGCCAGCTCCCCAGCCAACACCTTTTTGACTTCCTTCAGCGTCGCCGCCTCGTCCTTGACCCGTACGGCCGGCGTCTTCTTCAAGGACGCCAGAATCACATGCGACAGATGGCTGATCTTGTCGTCGCTCAGCATGATGCCGACGTGACGAGTGACCCGTGACGCGTGACGACAACGCTCGCCCCTCTTTGACTGCACTCGTCACTCATCACTTGTCACCCATCACGCCTCACAGAATGATTCCCCGATCCTTCACCAATTGCTTCTTGATCATCACGAACATCTTCTGGTAATCGACCTGGCCCTGGTCGATCTCCCGCTCATACTTCTTCATCAGCTCCCGGACTTCCACGTTCAGACGATCCTCCACCATGAGCTCCTCGGTGACCGCCTTGTCAAGCGACTCTACCAGCGCCTTCCGTTGTCCGGTCAACTCCACATGCCCGGCTTCCACCAACCGGGTAGCCAGCGATTCCGCCAAATGTCTCACGCGCTCTTTGGGGAGTCTCATCGTCGATCCAGGAGCTTATGGCTTATGTGGCGAATGGCGTATGGCTCCTGACAAGAGCTGATGGCCTATGGCTAATAGCTTATGGCCCAAACGAAGAGAATTCTTCTCGTTTCTGCTATAGGCTATCAGCCATTAGCCATAAGCTCTTTTCCCTGCCATTAGCTATCAGCCATCAGCTATCTGCTCCTATGCCTTTTCCACCCGAATCTTCGTCGCGCTGAAGGCCTGTCGCAGCACCGTGGCGTCCCCGATGATCTTCCCGATCACGTTGACCCGGTCAGCCGGCACCGGATCGGACCCCAGGCTCATCGGCGTCCGACCGAAGAAGATCGCGAGCACCCCGCCGACCCCCCAGAAAGCCAGATCGCCGACTTTGACCTGCGTCGTCGCCGTTTCACGGTTGTCCTTCACGCCGGGGATCGGAAAATAGAACTCCTCTCCCCAGGTCTGAAAGGGGGATTCGACCGGCAAGGCGGCATAAATGGCCTCAGCCGTCTTGGTACTCTTGAGCTCGGCCTCGAGCTTGAGTCCCCCGACCAGGATGCAAATCCGTTTAGCGCCGTTGTCCATGTGATCGGACTCTAACTTGTTCAAAAAGTGAAATCAAGGCTACAATCGGGCGGGCTTGGCCATCAGGACTGCGGGTTCAGGCGCTTTCGTCTTCCACTCAGTACTCAGCACTCAGCACTTCATCATGCTGGAATCCAGTTTCATCCTCCTCAACGGAATCGGCGAAACCACGGAACGTCGGTTCTGGAACGCCGGAGTCCGGACCTGGCAGGACTTTCTCGGCCAGCGGGACCTGCCGGGCATCTCCACCAGCCGCAAGTCTCTGTACGACGGCGAGCTCCGAGCCGCCACAGAGGCCCACGAGGCACGGGACGCCCGCTACTTCCGCACCAAGCTGAAGGCCCGGGATCACTGGCGGCTCTATGAAACCTTCAAGACCGGCGCTGTTTATCTGGACATTGAAACCACCGGCACCTCCGCGGACTTCGGCGAGGTCACGGTGGTCGGCCTGTACGGGCAGGGTACGATGACCACGCTGATCCGGGGCGAGTCCCTCACCGAAGTGCGATTGAACGACGAACTCGCGCGCGCCTCGCTCCTCGTCACGTTCTTCGGCAGCGGGTTCGATCTCCCCTTTCTCAAGGCCAAGTTTCCCGGGCTGGTGCTCGACCAGCCGCACATCGACCTCTGTTTTGCCGCCCGGCGGCTCAAGCTGACCGGCGGGCTGAAGCACATCGAAACCGAATTCGGCATCGAACGGGACGCCGACCTGCGCGGCATGGACGGCTGGAATGCCGTGCGCCTCTGGCATGCGTGGCGGTGCGGCGACGAGCGGGCACGCGACCTCCTGGTGCGCTACAACGAAGCCGATGTCCGCAACTTGGAACCGCTGGCCGAACTGCTCGTCGATCGGTTAGCCCGGCACGCCCAATGCCCGCGAGGATCAGGTCGCCCGTAAATGACCCGCGCAGGGTCCGCCCAGTTGTTCTCATCAATCACGGCATCCTATAATCCTGTCGGATCTTTTCAGCACTCCCGCCTCCGCCCGCTTGGCGGGCTACGGCGGGCCGCCGAAGCCTTGGCGAAGGCGGCAGCACTCAGTCCTCAGCACCAAAAAATAAGGAGCACCTGTTATGGAACCGTATCAGCGCCAGCAACAGCAAACCGATGTGAAAGATGATCCTCAGGCCCGCGCCATGTTGCGCGAGGCCTTCGAAAAAACCGCCCGGTGGCAGGCGGATTTCAAGGGTTTCACCGCCGACCTCACCGTCAACATCGGCGGCAAGGAATCCCGCGGCACCGTGACGATCAAGAGCCCCAAAGAGGTGACGGTCAGTCTCTCTGACGCCGAGCAGCAGAAATGGGCCGAGGGCCAGATCGGCATGATCGCCGTGCACCGCGCGCCGCGCAGCTTTGATGAGGCCGACGGCAAGTACGCGCTCACGCTGGGTAGAGACGGTCAACACCCGCTCGGCCCCAGCGTAACCATTCACGGCGACGGCATGCACTCCTTCTATCGCATCAAAGGCGGCCGCATTACGCAGATCAACCGGAAAATGCCGCAGATGGCCTTCACGATCAACGTGGAAGAGAGCGCCACCACGCCGGAGAACAAGCTCATCACCACGCGCTATACCGTCTACTATTTCTCGCCCCAGGACGGGAAGCTGACCAACGTCGAAAGTTTCACGGACACGCACATCCGCGTCGGGCAGTCCGAACTCCCGGGGACCCGCCGCATCATCACCTACGAAAACGGCGAGGTGGTGGTCAAGACGCTGACGTTCACCAATCACAAAATGCTGTAGGCGAGGTGCTGAGACGCGAGTACTGAGTGCTGAGTTCCGGGCGGTGAGGCAGGATTGCTGCGTTCTGAGTTCATCGCTCATCGTTCAGCGTTCATACGACGATGGATCTGACGAAAACGTTTCCGAGAAGTCCACGAGAAACCTTAGCCGGTTATGCCCATCTGGCAAGGATGGTGGACAAAGTCCGCGCAAAACTGGCCGGTACCATCGGCGAGTACGTCTACCCCTGCCCAATGGATCAGCGCCTGCTCGACTTCGCGGGCATGACTGCTGAACAGTTCACCGAGGCGGTGACGTCGTATTCGGCAGATGGTGACGTGGCCGCCTGGTTTCAAAGGACAGCCAAGCCACACAGCCCTGTTGAAGTGGCAGATTGGAACCAGACTCTCCTGACGCGGGGTCCGGACACGGAAGAAAAGCGAGCCTACTTTCGCTCTGAACGGGATCGCCTCGATCCCACGCGCACCGACATCACCAGTTGGGCCGACCTGTTGGATCTCGAAGAAGGACGGCCCGTACCGATTCGTCCCTTGGAAGGAGTGACACGATGAAGATGCCCTACCCGACGCCTTACACCCTCATTGGGATCATCATGGCTGCCACGCTTAGCGGGACCGCACTCCCCGCCACGGCGGAGGACTTGCCGCGGGAGGCGGTTCTCCCGGTAACCTTGGCGGCGAAGGCGGCCCATGCGGCTCTTGACAAATGCAAAACCGACGGCTACAAAGTGAGCGTCACCGTGGTGGATCGGGGGGGCGTGGTCCGCGTGGTGCTCCGCGGCGACGGAGCAGGCCCACACACTGTGGATAGCAGCACCAAGAAAGCCTATACGGCCGCCAGCCTACGCCGACCGACCAGCGATGCGCGACATGAACGACCGGGTGCTCATTCTCGGCGGCGGACTGCCGATCGAGATCAACGGCGAGATCGTGGGCGGTATCGGCGTGGGCGGCGCCCCGGGCGCCCATCTGGACGACGCCTGCGCCCAGGCCGGACTGGATGCCATCGGGGCAGCTTCGAAGCTGCCCGCCGTAAAGTAGCGCAAGAATAGCAGTGTTCACATCTTCGTGTTTCTAGTGTCGTGAATCTCACACTTCATTCCATATCCCGTTTGTCCTGACCTTGTCGAAGGGCCCACATTATCGCGTAGTTCCGTTCACGCTTCGACGGGCTCAGCGCGAACGATGTGGAACGCCATTTGTGATTCACCACACTAGTTGAGGCCCTCACCGGCGCCAGCCTTCGGCGCCCGACCACGGAATTCACCGATCTGATCACGACGGTCCAGAACCTTCAAGCCCTGCGTGACATCCCAAGAACAGAGATAGGAATTGAAAAAGATCTAAACCTGAATCCGGCGTGAAAGGTATCTGCAAAGTTGGTCGCCACTGTTAGAGGCGCGTGTTTCGCATGTGATATACCTTCCCGCTCAACCCTACCTATTAGGTACGGTTCAGTGGGAACGCAAAATCCATGGCACAGCGGTCT
>JACRLS010000006.1 GCA_016235225.1 Nitrospirota bacterium
AGGCAAGAAGCTCCTTGTTGTCGGTCTGAACGCAAATGACTCTAAGGACGGCGAGTCGTTGCGAGAAATGGACCGCGATAACTATTCAAATGGGCTCAAGGAGATGATGCAAAAAGATATCATGTCGGGCAAGTTAAAATGCCTCAGCAATCTAATGGAACCGATCGCACGATTTCTCTTAGATGATGGGAGCCCCGAATCACAGAATCAAGCTCTCAACCTCATAGAATGGTGCAACATGGTTTCATGCTGTCCCGCGCCTGACCCTGACGGCAAAGTTGCGCCTGCTTCGAAGCCCTCCAACGCAATGCGCAACAACTGCGTTAAACGACTTGTCGAGGGGAAGGAGGGGGAGAGACACGAACTGTTACACCGCTTGTCACTATTCCAGCCAACCCACATCCTCGTTGTTCGCGGGGATGCGAAAGTACTCTGGGAGCGTGCTGCTCGTCCCGGAACAGTCCTCTCCACAATACTGAACCAGAACCCTAGACCAACCGTAGCCTTTTCGTGGCATCCTTCTCAACGACGGTACCCTCGTAGACTTTACTGGGATCGCGTGTATGAACAACTCTCAAAGGAGGCATGATCTCTTGACCCCAAGCGGCTCTTTTGGGATGCGCTCAGAGTGTCGCCGAACCAGCGCCGTGCACGTGACCGCCGCCCGCTTGCGGACCTGCTTAAACTGAACAGACACGTCTGGGAGGCGGCCCGTGACGGCGAACGTTAGGTTGCTTTCCGGATCACGTATGAAGAACGTTCAGCTTGCCGACCTGAATTTCCGGTCTCTCATAGACTACGGAGGCCAGCCGACACCCACCGCCGTCTATCCTCAACAGATGGCCTGCCGCGGGTACTGCACAAGCTGCGAGGACCAGCATATCGTTGAAGCGGGGTACCTCGACCAGATGTCGCACGGCTGCGACACCTCGGACTTTGAAGCTTCGTTGGGTCCTTTACCGATCGCCAGCAAGTTCAACGCTTCAGTACTTTTCCTCCTGGAGGATCCCGGTGGATACTACGGCAACGGAGCGCCTGTGAGGTTTCGGGAGGAATTAAAGGGGACATTCTACTTTTTTTGATCGCCTCGTCCGCGCGCGGCGAGTTTCGTGGGTGAACGCCTTTTCTTCCCCCCTTTCATCGAATCCTACGTCACCGTCGTGACCGGCAAACGCCTCCCGCCTGTAGACTTCCTCGTGGCGGAAGCCACTCCCTCCTACGGGGCGTCATCATAAGAGATTGATGTGTTGAGAGGGCGAGAGCGTTCTCGGTCCTCTCCATCGTGTGTGGGGAGACTACTCCCAGCGGCTGAGGCCCTGGCGGAGGGTTTCGCGGTGTGGAGAGGGCAGGTTTTCGACTTCACGGTAGAGGGCTTTGCCCATCCAGCAGACGTCTTCGTCCCGGCCCTGTGCTGGGTTTTGCACTTGGATGGCCACCGTGCGAAAGCGTTCCGCGTCCGACTGTGACATGCGCGACATGACCACTTGGACGGCTGCCCCGAGCTGTTCATTGCTCGCTTGGGCATAGGCAGCCTGACGGACCTCGGCGCGGGCGGCTTCGACCGCCAGGGCCATAAACTGCTCAATCTCCTGCGAGCTCAAACGGCTGACCATCGAGACCAGTGCGTCGCTCTTCATGCTCCCACGTCCCATGGCGGCACATTCCTGGACCGATGAGACTTCGAGCAATCGGTTGATCAGTATAGTCCGCTGCTGCAGATAGGGTTGTCCCATCCGGGGCATACCATGGGCGACCATTTCGGTAAGGATGCGCTTCTTGTCGGTGTTCGACAGACTCTTCAATCGAGGACCAATTTCAGGGTCGGTGAGTATTCGATCCGCCCAGTCATCCATGATCCGGTCCGTGGCCGCCCGTTGGCCAAGAACCGGCTTGAGGATGGCGTCCCGTAGCGTATGGCCCGGACGGATAGAGCCGTTGTTCGTGCCGTGCCACATGATGGCGCCGAGGACTGCGCAGGCGACCAGACGCCCAGTAGGAGAAAGACCTCCGATGAACCATCCCACCGCGGACACGACACACAATGCCGTCAGTCCGATCGCGATCCCATCCCACAGGAGCATAGACGCGCTGTCCCCTTCCAAAACTTGTCGCCGCCTCGGACAGGAAACTTGAGCGGGCGTTCCCTTGTGGCAAGAAAAGGGAATCTGGTAGAGTCGGCCTCACACAGGAGCTTGGGCACTTAAATGCGCGTTAATGCTGCCGCGCTCGGCGGTTCGCTGAGCGACGCGTGGTGCCGAATCCGTGAGGCGGAGATGTCGCCGGAAGTCCTCGAACCGAAAGACATGGAATGGCTGGACAAGGGGGTGCTCGGGATCGAGTGGTCCGATGGGCATCGCGGTGTCTATCCGGTCCGGTTTCTCCGCCTGCACTGTCCTTGCGCGGCCTGTACCGACGAATGGACCGGCGAGATCAAACTGAAGTCCGATGACATTCCCATGCTGATCCGATTGGACGACATGGAGGCGGTCGGACGGTATGCGCTCAAGTTCAACTGGAGCGACGGGCACGATACGGGACTCTACTCCTATGGGTTTCTTCGCAAGTTGTGCCAGTGCGACATCTGCGTGCCGGTGAAACCCCCGACTCAAAAGTCCAAGAGGCTCATGTGATGCGGGGGAGGTGGTCAGTGGTCAGTGGGCAGTGGTTCGTGCCCGGAAAGTCAGGCTGGATCTGGTCGCTCGCGCTGGTCCTCGCGTCTTGCGCGCCGAGTCTGGAACAGCAGAAAACAATGGTCCAGCGGGGAGATCTGCGGCTGCACGAGGTCACCAGTCGCGCGGTGCTGGATGCCTGGGGCGCGCCGGCGTACGAGCATAAAGATTTTATCCAGTTCTACCGGCTGACCAACGGGCAGCAGATGCCGCAATTCCGGGTGCCGCTCGGGGAGGGGCCCAGCGGCTGGGATTCCTCGGTCGACGCCGGCGTCGGCTATTTTCTGGCCTATCCCGATCGGGGGCAGATCGTCGGGTTCCTGGAGGATCGCCTGGTGTATGTTGAGAAGTTGCCGGCCGAGACCCTGCATGAGATCGGCAAAATGTGGAAGCGAGAAAAGCAGTTCATGCCGCAACGGGCGATTCCCGCGCGCTGAGACGAATCCATGCCCGTGTCTTTGACCGCCGCGTCTCCGACCCCGCTCCGCATCCTGTTCGTCACCCCTGAAGCGACGCCCTTTGCAAAAACCGGAGGATTGGCCGACGTGGCAGGCGCCTTGCCACGCGAGCTGGCGAAGCTCGGTCACGATGTCCGGATTATTCTCCCGCGCTATCGGGTGATCGATGGGCCGACCTTCGGCTTTCGCGAGCTGATGCGCGTCGACGTGCCCCATTTGGCCAAGACCGTCTCGTGCCGCATCGAGCAGGGCCGGCTGCCGATCCCCGATCGTGGCGCGGGCGGCGACATTCCCGTCTATGCTGTCCGGCATGATCCGTACTTCGATC
>JACRLS010000007.1 GCA_016235225.1 Nitrospirota bacterium
GGCCCGGAACCGCAACAGCTTGGCTCGAATTTCTGGATCGCGTCCGGCCAGGATTTGCGCGGCCAAGATCCCGGCGTTCTCGCCGGCTCCGATGGCGACGGTGGCGACCGGAATACCACGAGGCATCTGCACGATGGAGAGCAGCGAATCGAGACCTCGGAGATTCTCAGTCGGGATCGGGACCCCAATGACTGGCAGATGGGTCTTGGAAGCAAGCATCCCGGGCAGATGCGCCGCGCCGCCGGCGCCGGCGACAAGAACCTCAATGCCGCGACCGGCCGCCGATTCCGCATAAGCAAACAGCCGATCAGGCGTGCGATGAGCCGACACCACTCGGAGTTCGCTCGGCACACCGAGCTCGGCCAAGACTGCCACCACTTTCTCCAGGACGGGAAAATCTGTCCGGCTGCCGCCGAGTACACCGACGCGAGGACAGGCGCTCGTCACGGTGCGACCGGTCTGTGATCGTGTCCGTCGAATCGACAAGGAGGCCCTCAACAGATGAAGGCCCTCAACTTAGACGTTCTCCCATGGCCGGTCAAGGCCTTGTGCTCTGGGCGCGCGGACCCCGTCCTTACGTTGACGGTCCAGAGGAAATCCCGTAACATGCAAGCTGGTTGTGTCTCTCATTCGAGTCCTCCCTATGGAACAGCCTACTCCAAGGGTTGCCGAGAAGCTCCAGTCACTGGTGGTCTACCCGACCGCGCTGCAGGCCATCCAGGTGGATGATCTTGCCACCTCCCTGAAGCTGAAATCCTGGGAAAAAGTCGAGATCCCCCCCTACCTCCGCCGATATGGCTGGTTGGCCGTCCGTCTGGTCCTGATTTTCTTTATCCTGATTCTGTTCGTTCCCTGGACCCAGACCATCACCGTCAGCGGGCAACTGTCCGCCTATTCGCCCTATGAGCGGCCTCAAGACATCGAGGCGCAGATCACCGGCCGCATCAAGAAGTGGCATGTATTCGAGGGCGTGCGCGTGAAGCAAGGCGATCTGATCCTTGAATTGGAGGACTATGACCCGCAGTTTCTGGCGCCCGAGCTCTTGCCGTTACTGGAGCAGCGCAAACAGGCCCTGGATCAGACTCGGAAAGCTGCCCTGGAACGGGCCGACCAACTCGACAAGCGGATCCCCGAGATGCTCAACCTGGTGAAAGCGGCCGTCCCATCCGCGGATGCGCGCGTGAATGAAGCGGAGAATAAGGTCCGGGAAGCCGAGCAGAAAGTGAAAGCGGCCCAGATCGCGGTGGACACCGCCGAGCTGAATGTCGACCGCCACCGTCAACTGGTGGAGCGCGGGCTCGTGTCCCAACGCGAACTTGAGCTGACCATCCAGTCGGCGATCGCCAGCAAAGCCGATCTGCAAGGGGCCGAAGCCATGCTCAAGGCGGCCCGGCAGGGGATGAAAGCCTTGAGCTTCGGTCGTGACCAAATCAATGCGGAGGTGTTGCAGCGGCTGCTGGATGCGGAAGCGGCTCGCGCGGGATCGTTGGCCGATGCGGCCAAAGCCATGAACGAACTGGCCGACGTGGAGCTGCGCCTGGCCGGCGCCGTCCAGCGTCGAAACTTTTCCCGCCTCTATGCTCCCATCGACGGCACGGTGGTCAAGATGGCGCAAGTCGGGGCTGGAGAAACCGTGCGGCCGGGCGAGAAGCTGCTGAAGCTCTCCCCCTTGAGCGCAGACAAGGCCGTTGAAATGGTCGCGGATGGGCTGGACGCCCCGCTCCTGAACGTGGGGAGGAAAGTCAAAATCCTCTTCTACGGCATTCCCGCGATTCCACTTCCCGCATGGCCGGAACTGATGGCCGGAACCTACGACGGCGTCATCAAGGTCATCGATCAGGTCGATGACGGCAAAGGCAATTTCCGCTTCTGGGTCGTGCCCGATCCCGAGAACCGCCCCTGGCCGGAACAAACCCACGTGCGCCAGGGCACGAAGGCCATGGGCTGGGTGGTGCTCAACCGCGTCCCACTCTGGTACGAGCTCTGGCGGCGGTTCAATCTGTTTCCGCCGGATTATCAGGAAGGTCCGCCGTCGCTCCTCGATACGCTGCTACCGAAAGCCGGCCGAGGTGCGAAGTAAGCGGTCATCGCCTGCTCGTCGGGCTCCCGTTCTCCCGCACAGATCTCATCGGGCGGCGGTCCACTGTACACCGATCCCCGCATCGTCCGTCATGAAAGGAGCCTGGCCATGCGACGTCTTTTCGCTCTGTCTGCATTGACCGCATCGATCCTCATCGGGCTGACGGCCCTCCCGCTTCAGGCGGTCGAGCCTCCCAAAACGAAGCCGCTCCCCGCAATTCCGCTGTCGGTGGACGAAGTGCTGGCCTGGATCGATCGCACCCATCCCTTGTTGAAAGGCGCCGGTACGGAGAAATTGGTCGCGCGGGGGAAAATACTCAAGGCCCTGGGCGCCTTCGAACCGACGCTGGTCAACGACATGGAGATGGAACGATTTATCTCCCAGATCAGGCCGGATAAGGGCATCCAGACCGTCGGCTTCAACGACACCTTCATCGACATGCGGCATCCCTCCGGGATCAAGGGCATCGCCGGAGTCCGCCAATCGATCGGCGACGCCGTCATTCCGGACCTGGGCTTCGGCAACAACAACCAGTTGCTCCTCGGCGGCTCGATTCCCCTGCTCCGAGGGTTGCTGGTCAACCCTGAAAATGCCGAGTTGCAACGGTCGGGACTGGCCGATCCCAGAGCCGATATCCAGATCTCGGAAACCCGGCAGAATCTGTTTCTCGCAGCGGCGACGCAGTATTGGGATTGGGTGGCCGCCTGGAAGCTGGCCGATGTGCAGAAGCGGGCGTTGAAAGTGGCGGAGGATCGCATGGGGCAGATCGAAGGACGCGCCAAAGCGGGAGCCGCCGCGCCGTTGGATGTCGTGGAGGCGCAGCAGGAAGTCCAGCGCCGGCGCGAAATCCTCATCGGCGCCCAGCGGGCCGTGGAGCAGGAACAATACAAGCTGTCCCTGTTTCTCTGGGATAGTCATGGGCCGGTCGTCCCGAACGCGGACCGGGTGCCCGATCTACCGAAGCCGCAGCCGTTGCCGACTCCCGAGATCGTACAGGCCGACAAGGTGAATGCGAGGGTCCAGCGTCCGGAGGTTCGTGAGGTGCAGATCGACGCGCAGATGAACAATATCGATCTGGAACTCGCCAAGAATAACCTGCTGCCCAGCCTCGACGCGGAGGCCGCGCCGGCCCGGGCGCCCGAAAAGTTCGTCTTGGGATTGGGCTATCGCTTCGGGGTGGAATTCAAGATGCCGTTCCTGCAGCGCAGGAGCCGCGGTGAGGTCCTGGAAGCGCAAGGCAAGGCGGACAGATTCGTCCTGGTCCAGAAATACCGGGAACAGCAAGTCGTCGTCGAAGTGGACAATGCCCTCTCCGGCATTGAGCGGGCCAAACAGCGTATTACCGCATCCTTCCAGGCTCTCCAACTGGCCCGCACGTTGGAGGAAGGGGAGCGGTTCCGGCTGAGCCTTGGGGCCACCAGCGTCCTGTTCGTGAATCTCCGCGAACGCAATGCCGTCGATGCGGAAAACCAATGGCTCCGGGCCCAGGCGGATTATCAGAAGGCCATTGCGCAGTATCAGTGGGCGATCGGTTCATGGGCCAAGAGCCCGGCCACGGCCATTCCGGTGAACTACAAGGTCACGCCGTAACTACGCAGAAGGTCTGGCTATTTCCACGTAGCTTTGCTAGGCTTAACTGAAATTTTGCTTTCATGGAGGCCCTTCACCTCCCCACCGGATAGGGGTTACGTCACGAGCGCGCTCTTCGGCTTGTCACCTCGCACGTATGGCGACTGAGGAAACCGTCACGACAACGAGTCCATCGAACCTCTTGCGGGACACGGTTGCCCGCCTGAGCCTGCTGGTCAGGCTCGAAAAGAAAATTCTCGCCATCACCGGGGCCTACGCCCTGACCATCGGGCTCTTCTCCCTCATCGTCCCGCTCACCGTTCAAGAGATAGTCAACACCTTCGCGTTTGCCATCCAGCCCATTATGATCGTCACGCTGTCGGGCATCATGGCGCTGACCCTCGTCGCCATCGGGGCCTTCCGGGTCCTCCAGTTGCGCGCCGTCGAAATCCTGGTCCAACGGCTCTACGCCCGGATCGCCTTGGGACTGACCCAGCAATTGCCCCGCTTTCGCGAGGAGTCCTTCGCGCCCAAGTACGTCAACTATTTTTCGGAAGCCGAGTTTCTCCCGCGCTCGATCGTCGCCATGCTGGTGGACGTGATGAACGTCTTCGTCGGCGGGGCCATCGGGATGAGTATCCTGGTCCTATATCACCCCTACTTCCTGGCCTATAACGTCCTGCTGGTGGGCGGGTTCCTGCTGGTCATCGTCTCGCTGGGGCAGGGCGGGTTCAAGATCACGAGGACCGTCTCTCAGCTCCACTACGAGACCATGAACTGGCTCCAGGACATCGGGCACAACCTGCTCCACTTCAAGGCCACCAACAGCACGCCGCTGCTGCTACAGAAAACCGACGAGCTGGTGAAGGCCTACGTGATGGCCAGGAAAACGCGGGGCAACATCCTGACCGGCACCCAATACAAGGGCGCCGTGCTCTTTCAAGCCTTCGGGCACAGTGGTCTGATCGCCACCTCCGGCTGGCTGCTCGCCATGGGACAAATTACCCTCGGTCAGTTCGTGGCCTCGGAGGTGATCGTCGGCACGCTGATCATCAATATGGACCTGGTCGCGAGGCGGATGTATGCGATCTACTACGTCTTCACGTCGCTCGATGAATTGAACACCCTGTTCAACCTGCCGAAGGATACCGAACAGGGCAAGCTGACGGTCTCGCTCCCTGATCCGACTCTGCATGGTGTTCGCATCACGTGCAAGGAGGTGTCGTTCGCGTACCCGGATTCACCACAGGTGTTTGAGAACTTCAACCTGGAAGTCGCGCCCGGCGAAAAGGTGGCGATCTTTTCGAATAGCACGTCAGGAAAGACGACGCTGGCTCGGGTCCTGGCCGGACTCTATCGCCCGACCGGCGGAGTGATCCGATATAACGGCGTGGACCTGCGCGATCTGAACATGGAGGCGATCAATGCCTGTCGCGGGCTGATCCTTGACTCCCAGCTCTCGCTCTTCGAAGGCACCCTGGAAGACAACATTACGCTGGGACGCCCGGGCGTCGAGTACACCGACATCCAATGGGCCCTCCGGTTTGTCGAAATGGCGGAAGAAGTCGACGCGATGCCGATGGGGCTCAAGTCCCCGGTCATGGCCCGCGGGAAGAACTTCACCTCGAGCCAGATCTTGCGCCTGCTGGTCGCGCGCGCCGTCGCGGTCCGGCCGCAGCTCCTGATCCTGGACGGCACGTTGCACAGCATGCAGCCGACGACCCGGGAGATCATCCTGCGCCGGATCTGCTCCAAGGAAGAACCCTGGTCCGTGGTCTTCGTCTCCAATGATCCCTCCCTTAAAGCGCACGTGGATCGCCGGCTGGTGCTTGACTGATGGTCCCTCCCTCCTTCCTTCCCGCATTTTCCGACAGGACTGTTCGGGGCACGAACGATCTGCTAGACTGATTTCCCATGCTGACGTGGCTCCGCCGACATTTCCA
>JACRLS010000008.1 GCA_016235225.1 Nitrospirota bacterium
GCTGGACGGACTCATACCCGTGCTTCTCCTTCGTCCGTACCTCGACCACCTTACAGGGGCCCGCCTCAATCACGGTGACCGGCGTCAACCGTCCCTGGTCGTCATAGACCTGGGTCATCCCCAACTTTTTCCCGATGATTCCGTTCGTCATCGCTCACCAGAATTTGCTGATTGTATGATTTGGTGATTGCGTGATTTGAAATTCAACTTCACCAAATCAACAAATCACCAGATCAGCAAATGCTCACAACTTGATCTCCACATCCACACCAGCCGCCAGATTCAATTTCATGAGCGCGTCCATCGTCTCCGGAGTCGGCTCCATGATGTCGAGGAGTCGCTTGTGCGTCCGGATCTCGAACTGCTCGCGAGATTTCTTGTCGACGTGAGTCGCACGCTGGACCGTGAACCGCTCGATCCGGGTCGGCAAGGGCACCGGCCCCACGATCTTGGCTCCACTGCGCTGCACCGTGTCGACAATCTCCGTCACGGACTGATCCAGTATCCGATAATCGAATCCCTTTAAACGAATTCTGATTTTTTGGTCAACTCTCACGCATATCTCCAGACGCCCTCAGCCTTCAAGCAACAGCGGCAAGCTCAGAGCCCTTCTTGCATTTTCAGGCCAAGATTTCGGTGACGATGCCGGAGCCGACCGTCTTGCCGCCCTCGCGCACCGCAAACCGCAACCCCTGATCCATCGCAATCGGCGAAATCAATTCCGCCGTCACGCTCACGTTGTCCCCCGGCATCACCATCTCCACCCCCGGATTGAGCTGCACCACCCCCGTCACATCCGTCGTCCGGAAATAGAACTGCGGCCGGTACCCGTTGAAGAACGGCGTGTGCCGCCCCCCCTCTTCCTTCGTCAGCACGTAGATCTCCGCCTTGAACTTCGTGTGCGGCGTGATGCTCTTCGGCTTCGCCAGCACCATCCCCCGCTCCACGTCTTCCTTCTTCGTCCCCCGCAGCAGCACCCCGATGTTGTCGCCCGCCTGCCCCTCATCGAGCACGCCCGTCACCACCGTGGTCTGCGTCGGCTTCAACCCCACGATCTCGATCTCATCGCCCACCTTCACGATGCCCCGCTCACACCGCCCCGTCACCACCGTCCCGCGCCCGCTGATCGTAAACACGTCCTCGATCGGCATCAAAAACGGCTTGTCGATCGGCCGCACCGGGGTCGGAATATAGGTGTCGATCGCCTCCAGCAGCTTCATGATCGAGGGCACCCCCAAGGGGCCCTGATCCCCTTCCATCGCCTTCAAGGCCGCCCCCTGGATGATGGGCACCTTATCCCCCGGAAACTCATACTTCGTCAGCAGTTCCCGCACTTCCAGCTCCACCAGGTCCAGCAGCTCCTTGTCGTCGACCTTGTCCGCCTTGTTCAAGAACACCACGATGAACGGCACCCCCACCTGCCGGGCCAGCAGAATGTGCTCCCGCGTCTGCGGCATCGGGCCGTCGGCCGCGCTCACCACCAGAATGGCCCCGTCCATCTGCGCCGCGCCCGTGATCATGTTCTTGACGTAATCGGCGTGCCCCGGACAGTCCACATGGGCGTAGTGCCGCTTGTCGGTCTCGTATTCGACGTGGGAGATGGCGATCGTGACGATCTTGCTCGGGTCCCGGCGCCCCTGACTCTCGCTGGCCTTGGCCACTTCGTCGTAGCTGATGAACTTCGCCAGGCCCCGATCCGCTCACGTGCGGCTTCCGCCGCTCAAATTTCGCCTTCGCCATCTCGCCCTCCGCACTCTTCAGGTTAAGGTTGAGGTTAAGGTCGAGGGCGCCCCGGCTGCTTTGCCCTCAACCTTAGCCTCAGCCTAAACCTTCCTCTCAGACAATGGAGCCCACGACGCGGATCGAACGCGTGACCTCGTCCTTACCAAGGACGTGCTCTACCAACTGAGCTACGTGGGCGCTCTGTTCGTGCAACGGGAGACGCAAAACGTGATGCGAGGGAGAGAGCGGCCCGAACGATCTTGACTCGAGAGCGGATCCCTCTTTCACCCATCTACATCTTTCACGTTTCACGTTTGATGCCTCACGTCGTCTTCAAATTGGAGCGGGCGGTGGGAGTTGAACCCACGACAGCCAGCTTGGAAGGCTGGGACTCTACCGCTGAGCTACGCCCGCCCTCTTCAACTCATTTTGAATCGAGTGCCTCTCCAAAACGATGTGGCCACAAGCACTCTCGATTGCTAAACGATAGTCAATTCCTCGTACATCGTGTGTGGTGGGCAGGCAAGGATTCGAACCTTGGAAGCCGATGGCAACAGATTTACAGTCTGCCCCCGTTGGCCACTTGGGTACCTGCCCAAATACCCATCATGGAGAAAGGCGAACTCGCCGTCTCAGACAATCCACCGCTCTGCCGTGACCTTGGAGCAGAAACAATAATAAACCGGCCCTTCCACAATCCTCCAGCCTTCGGCGACATGCAACCGGATGACTGTCTTAGGGACGATTTGGTTTGATTCCAAAAGCGATTGATTCTATGAGCGAATCATAAGAAAGTCAAGAGCCTGACAGGAAATCTTCTTTAAGCCAGATGGGGGGAGACTCTAGTCCTCACAGCCCGCTGCCCTGACCGAAGCTTTCTCCCTGCCCTGCATGGCCTGGAACACCGACTGAACCTCCTGAGCCGGCTGGCGGAAGATTCTCTCAAGGAGGATCGCCACCTCCTCAGGAGTAATCCGATAGGACGGAGCCAAATAATGCTTAGGGGCCTTGGCGCGCTCAGCGTGGTCTCGCGGTTCATAGTATCCGACCAACATGCCTTCGCGATCCGCCCGCTTCAGTCCCAGGACTCTTGATCGTCCAAGAATCGAGACTCAGTCGACGACTTCTTTTGGACCACCGGAGTCACCTCGACCTGAACATAGCGGCACTGTTGAATCCGTCGGGCAGCCTCCAGAAAACGCGCTGCGGTCTGGTCCACCCCCCCTACCGTCTTCCGCGTCTCCAGGTAATCCATATAGGCATGAAACAGCTCGTGATAGAGCGTACCCAGTTCGAGCGATGTCATGCGCGCCAAAGGTTTTAACGCTCCCCCCGCCGCATTGAGGGAGAGTGCCCGATTCAGCACCATCCGGTGGCCCTCTGGATGATACTCGGCCGCGAATTGGCGGAGATCTTCAAACTCAAACAAAACGAAGGTCGAGGGCATCTCGCGGAGGAACTGCGTCGGCAATCCCAGTCCCCTGGCTTGTTCGATCATCGCGTCCCACGACGATGTGGCAGAGGAGCTCGCTGGAGGCAGGACCCAGCTCGCAAGCAGGAGGCAAAAACAAACTCCCCCTCGAGCCGAACTTAGTTGCACGCTACCCCCACTCCTGAGCACGCCCTTCTTCGTGCAAGGACCAGGTATCCAGCATTGTGGCGGGCACAGAGTCCAGGAATCGAGACGGCTTCGAAAGGATGGCGCCGGTCGCGCGGTCATATACGTTAATCGGATAGGTCAGGTACAGATACTTCTTGGCTCGAGTGACGGCCACGTACAGCAATCGCCGCTCCTCTTCCAACTCCTCCTCGGTCGAGAATGAGTAGGCCGAGGGAAACCGGCCGTCGGCCACCCACATCACGAAGACACATTGCCACTCCAGCCCCTTGGCAGAATGGAT
>JACRLS010000009.1 GCA_016235225.1 Nitrospirota bacterium
ACGCGCCTCATGTCCATGTTCGCGTCGAAGGTGGTGGGGGATCACAAGCCGGGATTCTCCGAGATGAAAGCCTACGACATGTTAAACCAGCGTATGGACAAGCTCGGCAAGCTCCCCCCCCTGAGTGGCAAGCGTAAGATGCCGGCTCCTAACGTCACCTCCGAAGGCGGCTCCAGCCCAGCCGGCAGCGGTTCCTAATTCTTTCACACCTCTTCTTTCACGCCTCTTCTTGCCGAAACCGCTTTTGAGTGCTACGGTAAACTCAATGGCGGTGTCCCCGTTTGTTCGATCATCGGTGTCGGTGCCTATCGTGCCTTCTGTGATGCGGACAGCCCTGGCCCTCTGTCTCCTCGTGGCCGCGATCTCCCCTCAGCTAGCCCTCGCTCAAGAGGTCTCCGGATCGCTGGCTATCGCCGGGAACGGTCCGGAATTCCCCGTCATTGAAAAATTGGCACGCACGTTCGAAAAGGCCCATCCCCGAGCCTATCTGGATGTGATCTGGGAAAACAATTCCAAGCCGGTCGACATGGTCAAGGCCGGGCAGGCCCAGATCGCCGTCACCGGCTCCGAAGATCCAGACTTGCAGGGCGCGCAGATCGCGTGGGACGGCATTGTCGTCATGGTCAACATGTCGAACCACACGAAAGAAGTGACCACGCAACAAGTCGCCGAAATCTTTTCCGGGAAAGTGCAGCTCTGGTCCGATCTCGGCGGCCCTGATACCAAGGTGCTGATCATCGACCGTCCGCGGAACGGGAATGTGCGCGACACCTTTGAACGGCAGATCGGCGTGACTGGAAAGATCGCGAGCGGCAAAGTCCTGGGGCCCGATGAGAAGGCCATCAAGACCGTGGTCGGCACCCTTCCACCTCAGTCCGCGGTGACCTTTATCTCGATGGGGCCGGCGCTCGAGGCCGTGGCCTCCGGGGTCGCCGTCCGCCTCCTGCCGGTCGACAAGGTCGAACCGGAGAAACCCACGGTCAAGGACGGGCGCTATAAGCTCCGCCGCCCCGTGCTCTTGCTGTCGAAAAAAACAGCCGACCCGCTGGTGCGGGCCTTTACGGCCTTCGCCACGTCGCCGGACGGACAGAAGATTGTCGATGAGTGGTATACGCCGCTCTTAGAATCGAAATAACACATCAGAGGAGGGTCACATGTTGTTATGCTCCGCAGCACGGGTCATCGCGTTCATTGGGGTGATTGGCATGGTCGGGCAGTCCGTTCTTCTGGCGGAGGACGGGAAGTTCGAAGAAGGCACGGGGTTCAGCATGTTCGGAACCCAGTCCATCAAGGGCGTCGATGGCACCAAGGTGGAGAAGGATCCGGTCTGCGACCGCAGCCGTCGCCCGAAAATCACCAAGGTACAGCCCGATGAAGTCAAACCAGGCGACAAAGTCGTGATCAAGGGCGAAAACTTCGGGACGAAGGAGTGCCTCCACAGTGTCTCCTTCAACGCGGCGCCGAACGTATCGACCAACTACAAGTTCGTGGACGAGTCCACCATCGAAGCGACCGTCCCCGAGGCGAAGGGCGGCATGACGTTCATCACCGTGGTCACCGGCAGCGGCAACGCCCAGTCTCGCGCGGTCCTCATCAAGAAGTAACCGGTCGACGAGGACCGTCGCGTCACTCACGGGGAGGCGTGCCGTCGGCCGACGGCACGCCTCCCGGTCTTGTGAGCGCCCTCGACACTCCGCAATACCACGTACTTGTTCCTACCCAACGCTCCGCCGTCCGCCTCACTCGACAGGGATTTGGCCAGTGTGCTAGGGTAGCCCGATTTTTGCGGCTCCGGCGGGCTTCTCGACGCCCAAGGCCTGACCGGCAGACGGGATGAAACTGCCCGATGTTTAAGAAGATTCTCGTCGCCAACCGCGGTGAAATCGCGATGCGCATCATTCGCGCCTGTCGCGAGCTCGACATCGCCACGGCGGCCATCTATTCCGAAGCCGATTCCACAGGGATCTACGTCAAGAAGGCGGACGAGGCCTATCTCGTCGGGCCAGGGCCGGTCCGCGGATTTCTGGACGGCCAGCAGATCGTGGAATTGGCCAAGCGCATCGGCGCGGATGCGATCCATCCAGGCTACGGATTCCTGTCCGAAAATGCGGAGTTCGCTCACCTCTGCCAGGCCAACGACATCACCTTTATCGGCCCCTCCCCCCAGGCCATCCACCTGATGGGCAACAAAGTCAAGGCGAAGGAACTGGCGAAACGGGTCCAAGTCCCCACGGTGCCCGGTACGGAGGGCGGCGTCTCCAACCTTGAGGGAGCCGTGGCGTTCTCCCGATCGATCGGCTATCCCGTCATGGTGAAGGCCACTGCGGGAGGCGGAGGCCGGGGACTCCGCGTCGTGCGGTCCGAAGATGACCTGCGGGCCGGCATGGAAACCTCCTCGCGCGAGGCCCTGGCCGCGTTTGGGGACGGAAGCCTGTTCATCGAAAAGTACGTGGAGCGGCCGCACCACATTGAGTTTCAAATCCTCGGCGACCGGCACGGCACCGTCATTCATCTTGGAGAACGGGACTGCTCCATCCAGCGGCGGCTTCAGAAGCTGATCGAGATCGCGCCGTCGCTCATCCTGACGCCCCAGCTTCGCGCCGAGATGGGCGAGGCGGCGAACAAGATCGCCAAGGCCGTGGACTACGACAATGCCGGCACCGTCGAGTTTCTGCTCGATCAGGACAGGCGGTACTACTTCATTGAGATGAATCCGCGCATCCAGGTGGAGCACACGGTCACCGAGCAGATTACCGCCGTGGACATCGTGCGCTCGCAAATTTCCATCGCGGCGGGGGAGCCTCTCGAAATCCGGCAGGAGGACGTGACACTTCAGGGGCACGCCATCCAGTGCCGGATCAATGCCGAGGATCCCCGCAACAATTTCCGCCCCTGCACCGGCACCGTCTCTGCGTACCTGTCGCCCGGCGGCATCGGGGTTCGGATCGACGGCGCGGTCTACAAGGACTACACGGTGCCTCCCTACTATGACGCCCTGCTGGCGAAACTCACCGTTCGCGGACGCACCTGGGACGAGACGGTCAGCCGCATGCGGCGCTCCCTTGAGGAATACGTCCTGCGCGGCATTAAGACGACCATTCCGTTCCTGAAGAAAATCATGGAAGAACCGGACTTCCGGGCCGGCGCCTTCGACACCTCGTATCTCGAACGACATCCGGAAGTCTTCGACTACGACGAGTCGCTCGAACCGGAAGATCTGGTTGTGGCTATCTCCGCCGCCGTGGCGGCCTACGAAGGTTTGTGAACGTGACGAAGGGTAAACCCAACAAGAAGTCGAAGCGGGCGGCCCCTGCTCGCACCAAGGCGCCGGCCGTCCGCACGACGTCCCGAACTGGGAAGGCCCGGACGGAATTTCATCTGGAGGCGGCGCCGGCCAAGAAGCTGCTGCTGACCGACGTCGTCCTGCGCGACGGCCACCAGTCGTTGCTCGCCACCCGCATGCGCACCGAGGACATGCTGCCGATCGCCCAGAGGCTGGATGCGGTCGGCTACTGGTCGCTTGAGGTCTGGGGGGGGGCCACCTTCGATACCTGCCTGCGATTTCTGAAAGAAGATCCGTGGGAGCGGTTGCGGGCGCTTCGGGCGGCGCTCCCCAATACGCGGCTCCAGATGCTGCTGCGCGGCCAGAACATCGTGGGCTACCGGCACTATGCCGACGATGTCGTGGACAAGTTCGTCGAGCGGTCGGCGCACAACGGCATCGACGTGTTCCGCATCTTCGACGCGCTGAATGACATCCGCAACATGGAACGGTCCATCCAGATGGTGAAAGGCTGCGGGAAACACGTGGAGGCGGCGATCTGCTATACGGTCAGCCCCGTCCACGGCCTGGACCGGTTCGTGGATCTCGCGAAGCGCCTTGAAGACCTGGGAACCGACACGCTGTGCATCAAAGACATGGCGGGGCTGCTGGCCCCCTTCGACGCCTACCAGCTGACCAGGAGGCTTAAAACCGCCGTGCGCGTGCCCATCCATCTCCATTCGCACTACACGTCCGGCATGGCCTCCACGTCGGCCCTGATGGCCATCCTCGGCGGGCTCGACATGCTGGATACATCGATCTCGCCCTTCGCCGGCGGCACGTCGCACCCGCCCACGGAAACCTTCGTGGCAGAGCTCAAGGGCAGCGCCTACGACACCGGGCTCGATCTCACGAGATTTGCGCCGATTACGGATCATTTCCGGACCGTCCGGAAGAAATACCACCAGTTCGAGAGCGACTATAACGGCGTCGATGCGGAGATTCTGACCTCGCAAATTCCCGGCGGGATGCTGTCGAACCTGGCGGCCCAATTGGCCGAGCAGAACGCCCTCGACAAGATGAAGCTGGTCATGGAGGAGGTCCCCCGGGTTCGGAAAGACCTGGGCTATCCGCCCCTGGTCACCCCGAGCAGCCAGATCGTCGGCACGCAGGCCACCCTGAACGTGCTGACCGGTGAGCGCTACAAAGTCATCACGACCGAGACCAAGAACTACTTCAAGGGCCTCTACGGCACCCCGCCGGGCCAACTGAACCGTGAAGTCATGACACGGGCCATCGGCGACGAGGAACCGATCAAAGGGCGGCCGGCCGACGTCCTGGAACCGGAGTTGGAGAAGGCCCGAGGCGAAGTGGGCGACAAGGCTTCTTCGATCGAGGATATCCTGTCCTATGTGCTGTTCCCGAATATTGCCCGTGATTTTTTCGAAGAACGGCAACGCGGCGAATTCAAACCGGAACAGTTGGCCCCGCCGACCGAGAAAGGGCCGGCGGTCGCGCACGAAATGCACCTGGCCCCGGTGGAATTGAATGTGACGGTGCACGGAGAGACCTACCACGTGCGCGTCTCGGGAGCGGGGCGCAAGAAGGACGGACGGAAGCCCTACTACATTCGCGTCAATGACAAGCTGGAAGAGGTCTATCTCGAACCGATCCAAGAAGTGCTGGCGGGTGTCC
>JACRLS010000010.1 GCA_016235225.1 Nitrospirota bacterium
AGGCGTTATCGGACGTGGGACTGACTGGCCTGTTCTCGAATGGCCTGGGCCGCGTCCGCCGCCACCTCTCGCAGACGCTCCCCGCCTTCGTCGGCAGGCATGAACTGCTGTACGCGGCTGTTGGCGCTGTCGACCACGAACACGCTGCCCCGCGAATCAACGGCGATCCCATAGGGGAAATTGAATTGCCCGTCGGCGTTGCCAAACCCGCCCCACTGGGTGAGGAGATTCCCCTCCCGGTCGAACTTCTGCACCCGCTGATTCCCCGTGTCGGACACGTAGAGATCCCCGTTTCCATCCACCACCACGCCCCAGGGGGACCGGAACTGTCCGGGCTCCTGCGCCTGCGGACTGCTGGCATGACCGGGACCGAGGCCGCCGCCGATCTTCAACAACAGCTGCGGCAAGACGTTCGTGCCGGTGTCGAACTTTTGAATGCGGTGGTTGCCCATATCGACGACGTAGACGGCGCCGTCGGACGGGTCTATGGCGATCCCGCGCGGGAAATAGAACTGCCCGTCGTTGTTCCCGAAGCTCCCCCACTGCATGATGAACTCGCCGCTGGGATCGAATTTCTGGACGCGAAAATTCGCGCTGTCGACGACATAGATGTAGCCCCGGACCCGATCGACCGCGATTCCCCAGGGCGAGCTGAACTGGCCCTCGCCGTTCCCGCGCGAGCCAAACTTCATCAGATAGCCGCCGAGCTTGCCGTCGAACTTTTGCACCCGGTGATTGTTGGTATCGACCACGAACACATCCCCCTTCGCATCGCACGCGATACAGGTGGGATTATGAAAGTTCCCGTTGGCGGATCCGAAGTTCCCCCAGAGGATGATGAACGATCCGTTGTTCTCGAATTTCTGAATGCGGTTGTTGCCGTTGTCGACCACGAAGAGGCAGCCCTGCTGGTCGACCGCCACACCATACAGCGGGGTCATGAACTCGCCGCCGTGCAGCAGGGAGGCGCCCCGGCCCGGCTTCCCCCACTTGGATACACAGAGGTACCCGGAGGTGTTGAGGAGAATCGACGCGCTCGCCGGCGAGGACACGTTGTGGTCCACATCCTTGAACCAGACGTAGATCGTCTTCTGGCCGTCGCCGGGCGAGAGGATAAACGGCACCGTGGCCCCGAATTTGTGTGCCGGAGTCACATCCACCCAGCCCGGCACGCCGGCCGACGGGGACATGGGACTCTCCGAAACGAAATACGCCGCCACGCCGGTATCGACGTCATTCGCGGAGATGGTCAGCATCACTTCCGGTGAATTTGTCATGAACGCCACATGGTTGATGCTGGCGTAGGGATTTTGCGGCGCCGTGATGTCGATGAGCACCGGCAGCGCCGTGATTTCGGCGGACAGCTCGCTCTCATGGCCGTCCCCATAGACCGCCGAGAGGGCATAGTAGTACGGGGTCTCGTTCGTGAGGCCGGTGTGTACGAAAGGACTGGTCACCCCCTCGATTCGTGTGCCCATCTCTTTCGTCACCCCGGTCGCCGTATAGAAGTAGAGGTTGTAGGACACGGCGTCGGGGACCTGCATCCAGCTCAGCGTGACCTCGGTATCCCCCGCCTTGGCCGCCAGACTGCGCGGGGCCGGCAAGCCGCTCAGCGCTTTCACGTTGGCCTGCTCGGTCTTAGCCAGTTCCTCTTCCGTCGGCTTATATTTCAGAATGCGGTTGTTGCCGCTATCCACCACGTAGACGAACCCTTCCCGGTCGACGGCGATCCCTGACGGATAGTTGAGCTGGCCTTCGTACATCCCGCGGTTCCCCCACGAGCAGAGGAAGGTGCCGTTCCCATCAAACTTCTGGATGCGGTGATTGCCGCTATCGACGACATACACATTGCCGAGCGCGTCGCAGGCAATCCCCCACGGGGACTTGAACTGACCGGGCCCGCCGCCTTCCTTGCCCCACTTGGCCAGGAAGCTGCCGCGCGCGTCGAACTTCTGAATGCGATGATTGCCTTCATCGGCCACAAATACGTTACCCACGAAGTCGATCGCGATCCCCCGCGGGAAAAAGAACGCGCCGTCGAAGCTGCCGTCTCGCCCCCACTTCATGACCGGCGTGCCGTCATGCTGAAACTTCTGGACGCGGGCATTGCTCGTATCCGACACGTAGAGGTTGCCTTCTTTATCCGTAGCCAGTCCCCACGGCACGTCGAACTTGCCCATGTCCGCCCCGCGCCAGGCGAAGCCAAACTTCCCCCAGGCATGCATCACGGTGCCGTCCGAGCCCAACCGCTGAATCCGGTTATTGCCGCTGTCGGCGACATAGACTTCCCCATCCGGACCGGTCGCCAGGCCGCGTGGATAATAGAACCCGCCTTCGGCGGATGAAGGTTCGCTCCCCCAGCGGGAGATGAATTTCCCCTCCTTGTCGAATTTCTGGATCGAGTGGTTGTCGGTATCCGCGACGTAGATGTTCCCGTCCTTGTCCAGTGCGAGACCGGTCGGCGACTTGAATTCGCCGTCGTCAACCCCTTCGGTTCCAAAGTGCATCACCACCAGGTAGGGCGCGGGCACCGCCATGACTTCCTGGGACTCCGCGCTCTCGCCCTTTTCGGTGACCGCGGTGACGACGTAGTGATAGCAGGTGCCATTCGCCAGGTCTTCGTGCAGATAGGGCGCGCTCGGGCCTTCAATGCAATTGCCTTTTTCCTTGGTGACGCCGATTCTAAATTTGAAATCGTCCGCACTGGCGACGGGACGGGTGAGATCGGAGAACTTGATCTGCACTCCCTTCGAGGTCAGGTAATAGACGTTGTAGTACCTGGCGTCCGGAACCGCGTCCCATGTGAGGATGACCCGTCCATTCCCGGGCTTAGCGGTCACGTTTGCCGGCGCCGGCGGAAGATCTTCCCCTTCAACCCCGCCGCCTCCCCACTCATCAGTCCCACCTTGCGCGAAGAGTCTCATTCTGGCGGTCACGTGTGCTTCATCCCATAACCAGGTGTACATAGGTTCCTCGATGTTCATGAACATGGTCCCGAATCCGGCGCTCATGCGCGCCTACGGGTTGGACCGCGCACTCTAGCAAAGCGTCGTTTCAGAAGTCAAGGTAACGATGGCGCCACCATTGTGCGCAAGTCATTGTTTTTGATTCATTTCTCGCGCCTTGCTCTCGCATGACCCTTCAAGTACGATGCTCGAATTTTCGAGCAGGGAGAAGGTCCCGGCATGTCGCGCCCTCGCCTCTATGTTGCCCGCGCACTTCCCGATCCGGTCATGGCCGAGATTCGAGCGCGTTTCGACCTCACCAACGCCCCGACCCCAGCTCCGCCAAGTCCCCATCAACTCCTGGAAGGTCTTGCCGAAGCAGACGCGGCGATTTGCACCCTCACCGAAGCCATCACGCAGGCGGTGCTCCTAAAGGCCAGGACTCTTCGGATCGTGGCGAATTGCGCCGTCGGCTACAACAACATCGATCTCGATGCCGCGAAGGCCCGCAGCATTATCGTCACCAATACTCCGGATGTCCTGACGGAAGCCACGGCCGATCTGACCTGGGCCTTGCTCCTCGCCGCGGCCAGACGGATTGTGGAGGGCGATAGGCTGGTCCGGTCAGGCACGTGGACCGGCTGGGAACCGACCCAGCTTCTTGGCGCGGACGTCTATGGCAAGACGCTAGGAATCATTGGGCTGGGACGGATCGGCCAAGCGGTCGTCCGTCGCGCACAGGGGTTCGGCATGCGGATCCTGTCTGTGCCCCGTCGCAACGATCAGCCGCCGCCTCTTGAGTCAGTGTGGCAGCAGACCTCGCTCCAGACCCTGCTGGAGACGTCGGACTTTGTCAGCTTGCACCTGCCGCTGACTACTGACACGCGGCATTTCATTGGTACCAAGGAATTACGGCTGATGAAGCCCTCGGCCTTCCTGATCAACACCAGTCGCGGCCCTGTGGTCGATGAAACGGCGCTCGTCTCCGCCTTGCAGGCGGGGCAACTGGCCGGAGCAGGATTCGATGTGTACGAGCGTGAACCGGCCATCCATCCCGGACTCATCGACAACTCCCGGGTGGTCCTCCTCCCTCATCTGGGTTCCGCGACCACGACCACCAGGATTCGGATGGGCATGATGTGTGTCGAGAATGTGACCGCCGTGCTCAAGGGGCAGCCGGCTCCCAATCGGGTGGCGTAGGCTGGGGGGCAAAAAACTTCGGGCCCGCTGGATGCTTCATCCAGCGGGCCCGAGTGATCTGCTCGCGATTGCTGCGCCGACGTTATCGGCACAGACACTGCATTCAGCTAGTTTGCCTTTCGCGCCACGTTGGCGGCTTGCGGGCCCTTGGCTCCCTGCACGATATCAAATTCCACACTCTCGCCTTCCTTCAACGTCTTGAACCCCTCTCCCTGAAGAGCCGAGTAATGAACGAATACGTCCTCCCCGCTCTCAAGACGGATGAAGCCGAATCCTTTCCGGTCGTTGAACCACTTCACTGTTCCATTGCTCCTCACGCGACCCTCCTTTCAATAACTCCCCGACACCCAGTTAAAGAGCCACGTGCCCCCTCACAGGACACACCGCCCCCCGGGCAAAAAAATACCGCAAAGGGGAGCCCCCCCTGCGGTATGCCATGCAATCAATCAGACATGAACCCTCACTAAAACCGCGCAGCGTTTACCATACTCGTTTTCCCCCTGTCAATAAGATTTCTTGGAAGATGCTCTTCAGTACGATTCTCAGAACCTAATTGCGTTAAAAAAAACGACAATCGAGATGATAAAAAATGGGGACATGAATGACAAGATCGTTATGCAAGATCTATTTGGACGAGTATCGCCGCAAAATGTTGTGGCTTCAGGCTATATGGGCTCACAAGACTATCTAACTCTCTAATTTCATGATGATTTTATAGCCTAATTTTTGTGCAATCTTTTCAATCCCGCCGTTCATCACCTCTTCGTTTCCTAATGCACATAGTTATCCCCAATGATTCCCCAAATGCTGTGGACAAACAGTCCACTGACTGATTTCTTCCACATGATGCAAACACTTGAACTCCACAAACAAGCGATGCATTCACTGTAAGTGATTGATTCAATGATTATTATATGCAGTCATCACATTCGCTAATCGAGAAAGTCCACGCCAATATCGCATTTGACTCAATAGAGCCATATTGGAAGCGGCCTGACCCATGG
>JACRLS010000011.1:0-5921 GCA_016235225.1 Nitrospirota bacterium
GGGCCAGATGCGTTCGAACTTCTTCTTGAGTTCGCTGCGAGTCGTCATGCATGAGAATCATACTGCACCCCCTGCGACATGTAAACTTTATTTATTGACGCCGCCTAAGAGGAGGTATCGGTCTCATCGGGGAACACAGGTTAAGGTTGAGGCTCAGGTTGAGGGTCGGCATCGGATCACTCATGGACCACCGGGTTGAGGCTGAGGTGAAGAAGCGGCACATCTCGTGTGCGCATATACGACTTCCATTTTATTTGTCAAGTACAAAATGAGGGAAGTCAGCTCCGGGACATAAAAATGGGGACAAAGCACCCCTCGACAGGCTCGGCGAGCCAGTCCCCATTTCCCAGACTGGCCCAAATCCCGTCGCCGATCGGATTGCCCCCCCGATTCCGCCGAAACAAGTTCGGCTCTTGTGCCACGTTGGGCGCACCCCGTCAATTCCCCGAAATGCGTACTCCTCTCCTTCGCTCACTTTCCCCTTGACCGCGCGTGCAGATTCCTGGTAGACGACCGCCCCCGATCCCGTTCCCCGCCTCCAGCGCCTTTGCCCGTGCCACCGACGCTCCCGCAGGGACTCTCGGCAGTCGAACAATTGGCCAAGGTTCATGACTGACTCCCTCCCAAGAACAGAGATAGACGCATATCCTGGATTCCCGCTCCCCGCTTACAGCATGCGGGGACAAGCTTCGCGGGAATGACGAAAAAGAGCTCTCAGGACTTGCATGGAACCGCCCGCCTGCCGGAAGCCTCTGGCGGGCAGGTCATACCCGCGCAAGCGGGTATCCAGTCCTTTCCGACCAAACGGGTGAACATCCCGCTTTGCTTACAACCATCATGGCAAAGAGATTTTAGATCTTTCTCAATTCCTATCTCTGTTCTTGCGTCCCTGTGAATCAATTGCTCTGCATGCCTCTGCATGCTAGACTGGCCGCATGCGAACGACGATCGAGATCCGAAATAAGCATCGAGCGAAATTACTTGAGCTGGCCGCGCGCCGCGGCTGCAAAGGATTCTCTGCCATCATTGACGAGGCCATCGAACATTACCTTGCCCAGGACGCGGAACAGGCCGAGGCCCGCCGCCGCGCTCTCACACTTCGCGGCACCCTTTCTCGCCGGGAAGCCAACCGCCTTCGGGCCGACACCGCCGCCCTCCGCCGCTCATGGCGCTTCTGATCGCCGACACCGACGTCTTGATCGATTTCCTGGCCGGCCACAATCCCACCGCCGATCGGATTGCTTTGCACCTGGAAGAGGGCACTCTCTGCACCACGACGGTCACCCGCTTCGAGCTGTTGAGTGGCGCCCGCACGGCAACCCAAGAGCGCCGTATTCGGCAACTGCTGGAGGCTCTGCCGACACTCCCTCTGGACGACGCCGCGGCCGACCAGGCAGCACATGTCCGACAGACCATGGAACGCAACGGCACCTCGATCGGTATGGGGGATAGCCTCATTGCCGGAATCGTACTGTGCCACCGGGGCATCCTCCTGACTCGCAATCGCCGCCACTTCGAGATCGTGCCGGGTTTGAACCTCGCCGACTGAGCTTTGCTTCCCCCATTGAGGCCATGCGACGCCTCCCGTTCTCATAACACCCTTGCAAGAAGTACCCGTCTGCCCGAGGCCTGAGGGTGGAGGCGCGAAGCGCGGGACGAGCGAGACAGGCCGGACTCGCGCATACGGCGGCGGGAACGACGCCAGTCGCGCCAGCGGTCGCGCAGGGATTCCCGGCAGCGGAGCCACGGCTTGGCAGCCAGTTGGGCGAGGCTCATTGAGGACCTCCACCGGCAAAATACAGGTTAAGGTTGAGGTTAAGGGTTGGCGTCGGATCACTCATGGACCACCGGGTTGAGGCTGAGGTTGAGGGGAGGTATCGGTCTCATCGGGAAACACAGGTCAAGATTGAGGTTCAGGGTTGCATTGGCTCAATCATTAAAAACCACGTTGAGACTGAATGGATGTCGGTCCCGCCTTTTTCCCAGGCCTTGTTCACCCCGAATACCATCACGACTTCCTCACGGGAACTAGAGACGTTGCAGACGTTCGCGTAGGAGTTGGTGATGTCGGCATCGTCCCATTTCACGGTGAGCGTGGCGGGGCAGTCAGTGGGGGGTGGCTGTCTCCTCAGATCGTTTGGTCGTCGCCATGGAGTCCTCCTCTGTTGGGTAGTGTTGCTCTCAGGAATCTATAGATTTGCCCGGTGGGCACACATTGGCTTCATCGCGAGCGCGCGAGCCCCCGTCGACACAATGTCTGTGACCGAGTCTGTGGTCGATCTATCCGAACAACGCGAGATTGGTCCTTGAGGGGAGGCTTAGATCGCGCCGGGCGTTGGTGCTGACAGCAGCATGTCGTAACGCACCTGGTAGGGAGACCTGCGCCCGACTACTTCCGTGCACTCTTTGAGAGGTCGCCGCGTGATCCTGGGCAAGGCGCCTGCCTACAGGCTTTCGAGCCAAGACAGGCGCCATCCTGAGCCCTTCGGTATCATGTGGCAACCCCCAAGAAATGGTTTGCTCCGTTCCATCTCAACGCGGCTGGCACAGCCGCGTCATAGGACTGCACCGAGCGCGCGTCGTGACAGGCCTGAATCTCGTCGCTTGATCGGGGACGCACGTTGATGGGCGCACGGGGTCGCATCGCATGAGAAGGGCCGACGCGCGGGCCGGATCAGCGGCCCTTCTTGGCGGCCTTTGCGGCGCGCTTTTCCATCATCGTCTTGGCGGGTTTCTTCTTCGTCGCTTTCTTCTGTTGCATACCCTTGGACATCGCGGACCTCCTGTGATGTGTGGTTGAGTGATATGATGTCGCGGCGTCATCGCCTCTCCTTCATACTCCAATCCTGACGAGAATGGAATGGGGCGCGGAAACTCGATTGCCACAAGAAGGAGGAGGAACTCTTTTCTGCCAGACGGTCCTCCTCCCAGGCCTTCCGATTCCTTGACTCACCGCCATCAGGGGACTAAACTGACTTCGTGGGAGGAGTTAAACGCCCCGAGGGAATATTGGATCAACGGGGGTCGAGCGCTGCGGATGGTGTGCAAGCCCAGCTTGACTGGGAAGCCTAAAGTCCCACCAAGATCTCCACCGTACCTACATCTCCTCGGTAGGTGCGTGTACTCCTCCCACCTTAATCCGCCCGGGTCGCGATTCGGCTTACGCCATCCCTGAGCCACCGCGAATTTTCACAGGAAACCAGAGCACGCCCGACCGGAAGAAGAGCATGTCCGTCCTCGGCGAGGCTCCTCCGTCGGTTGACTTCCTCCCCCGCCCACGGTACAGCTTGCGCCGACAATCAGGGGCGCAGTCGGATTAAAGTTCGACGAATACGGACATGGCGTGCTCACGCTTTGTCCATCACTGAGAGGCCACCATCATGAAGAACGTTGAGATGACCGTCGAGGGGACGATGCTGACGATCAAGGTGGATCTGTCCAAAGAGTTCGGGCCATCTGCGTCGGGGAAGACCATCATCATTGCCTCGACGGAGGGCAATGTCACCATTCCGAACCGCGAGGAGAAAGTCGGGCTGAACGTGTACCGAAAAAAGTGACGGGAGCATCGCCTCGTGGAACGAGATCGGACCAGTTCTGCACGTGAGAGCCGGACCACATGCAGGGCAGCGTTATGGGCGGGATGAGAAAGGTGGTCACTGATGTCTTCAGATACAGACGCGTTGTCCTGTGAGCAGAAACCCGGAGAGACTTCACCGAGTTCTGCTGCTGGCACGGAGCGGAGATGAGCGGCAGCGCATGGCGCCACCGAGCCTCAGCCCGGCCCTTCCTTTTCCTTCAGGTTGCTGAAGTGGTACATGGCGATGGCGGCGGCGCTCGCCACGTTGAGGGATTCCACCGCCGACCGGAGGGGAATGTGAAACTGCAGACTCGCCTGCCTGAGGATTTCATCCGAGAGGCCGCTGCTTTCGTTGCCGAAGGCCAGTAGTAGTTTGGCCGGGCGCTCCTGAATCGCCTGAATCGGTCGGCTCTTTGAACTAGGCGGCACGGCGGCCATCACAACACATTCACCTGGCAGGAGAGTCGCCATCTCCCGCCTGGAAAAGACCGGCAACGACAGGACGGCGCCGGCCGTCCCGCGGACCACCTTGGGGTTCCACACATCGACGGAATCCGGCGAGAGCCAGAGGGCGTCGACCCCGAAGGCCAACGCCGAGCGGATCATCGAACCCACATGGGCAGGGTCCTGAAGACGGTCTCCATAGGCACCAAAGAGAGTCGGTCGCGCGAAAATGGCCGACTCATCCCAGCGTGGCTGCGCCACGACGGCGAGAATTCCCTGCGAGGTTTGCAAATCGGACAGCCGGTCGAATTGTGACGAACGGGCGAGATAGAGCGGGGTCGGTCCCTTTTCCAGTGCGCGACGGTACGCCTGCTCACAGCTCTCGATGAACTCGGGGGTCACGACGAGCGCCTGGAAGCCGGGCGCTCCCCCACGGTGCCGTTCCCGAATCGGTTTCTCCCCTTCCAGGACAAAGGCTCGCTCCTTGTCGCGTGCCTTGCGATCCCGCATGAGCTCGCGGATCCATGCCGCCTTGGCGGCCGGAAGCGGCGCAATCTGGGTGGTGATGGGCTTTGTCATCGATTCGGTTCCATCGGCCTAAAACCTTTTCAACGTGCCGTTGCGTGTGTGCGGATGATTCCGTATCATGCCGCCATGGCGCTGTGCCACACCCTGCAAGCCTGGCGACTCATCCGTCACCTCTCCGTTGAAGCGCCGGCCTCCAAGGTCGGCCTCTCCTTCCCCATTCTCGAATCCATCGAACAGGGCGAGCACGACCCGCCGGCCTCCTCACTGGACAGTTTGGCTACCGCGCTGGGGGTGCCGACGCCCTGGCTCTATATCGACCCCGCGCAGGTGAGCCTGCTCACCACCGACGGAGATGGCGACAGCACCGGTTCGGCCACGAGCTCTCCGGACCCCGTGATCGACCGCATTCTCGCGGCGGCGGGACAGGAACGCAAGCTGTTTGTCTTGCTGACCGCATTGCTGCAGAGCGGCGAGCCGAAACTGCTTACGGCCGCCGAAGCCAGCCTTCGCAGCCTGGTCAAGCAAGCCCGCCAGTCATCCATCCCCTGGCAGAGACACCCCTCAGGTCACTTCGAGCCGCCGTCTGACTGAGGAAGACGTCGCTCGCCGAACGTGAAGCGTGAAACGCATCTCGTGAAGCGGGCAAGAATCCCCCTCAGCACTCAGCACTCAGCACTATATAGTGCGGTGTAGCGGGACGAGGAAACCCTGTCAAGGGGAAGAAGCGGTGACTAGCGAACGGGCCGCTGCCTGGCGATATCGAGTGCCGCCACGCGGTAGGACTCGGCCAGCGTCGGAAAGTTAAAGGTGTTCTCGATAAAGAGGTCGACGTGACATTTGGTGAGCATGCCCATCTGGCCGACGTGAATCAGCTCGGTGGCTCCGTCTCCGACGATGTGCACCCCCAGCACTTGTTCGCCCTGAGCATCCGCCACCATCTTCAGCAGGCCGTCACGCATGCCCGAGATTTGTCCTCGCGCCACTTCGGCAAAGCGCGCGCGACCGACGATCACTGAACCCTGTCGGCGGATCGCTTCTTCCTCGGTTATCCCCACGGCGGCAATCTCCGGAATTGTGTAGACCCCAATCGGCGTCAGCTCATGCGTCTGTCCCGGGGCCAGCCCCAAGGCATGCCGGACCGCCCGCCGTCCCTGGTCCATTGAACTGGCCGCCAGCGCCGGCGGCCCGATGACGTCGCCTACCGCATAGATATGGGGCACCGAGGTTCGAAACCATTCATCCACGGCGAGGTGGCCCCGGTCCGTGACCTGTAGTCCGGCGACCTCGATTTGCAGGTGATCGAGATTGGCCACGCGCCCGAAGGCAACCAGCATCTTATCGGTGGCAACCGTCCGACCGTCATCAAGGGTGG
>JACRLS010000011.1:5926-8823 GCA_016235225.1 Nitrospirota bacterium
GCTTCGCCACATAGCGGCCGCCGCTCTTTTCAAAGTGTCGCAGGAAATGGTCGCCCAGCTCCTTGTCGAGGAACTGCAGCGGCCGGGGCGCCCGATCGACAATGGTCACGCTGACGCCGAGTTGCGCAAAGATCGAGGCGTATTCGCAGGCGATCACCCCGCCGCCCAACACGGTGAGCGATCGGGGCAGATAGATCATGGAGAGAATCGAATCGCTGTCAAAGATGTGCTCGTGGTCGACCGGAATCCCGGCGGGCGTCCTCGGCGTGGAGCCGGCGGCAATGACGATGATGTCGGCCGTGATGGTCTTCATCGACCGATCCGGCGCCAGCACCTGCACCGACCGGTCGGACACAAACCGGGCATGGCCGTGGTAGCAGTCCACGCCGTTTCGTTTGAGCTGATCGCTGATGTAGGTCACGTGGGCATTCACCACCCGCTCGATGCGCGTGAGGAGAGTGGGCATTTCGAAGCCCTCGTGCACCTTGGCTTCGTGCATCTCAATGCTGCGCTTCAGTCGCTCGAGTTGGAGCGCGCCTTCGCGCAGCGTCTTGCTGGGAATGGTCCCGCGATGGACGCACGCTCCGCCCAGCCCCGGCTCACGCTCGACGACGCAGGCTCGTTTGCCGGCCTTGGCGGTTTGAATGGCGGCCTTCTGGCCGGCCGGCCCGCTCCCGATCACCAGCACGTCATAGTGGAGGGGTTCGGTCATAGTCGCAACGATTCGACCACTTTCATGATGGCTTCCTGCTTTCCCAGCAACGCGTCGACATCCTCGGGGTACAGATTCAAGTTGGTGAAGACCGGATGGTCCCTCAGCGCCTCGAGGGACAACGCGTCCGGCATCAGCAGATGCGTCGCCAGACGATCCGCCAGGCAGGTGATCATCACCTCCGCCGCAGCCGTCGGTGACGCGCCATAGCCGACGTACGACGCAATGGCCCCCCGCACCGGCCCCGGCAGTCCCCAGAGGTCCGCAATCACGCAGCCGACGCGCACATGGTCTTCCTCCAGCAGCGTGACCCGCGCCCCCTCGTCCAGTTCCACATGCAGATTCTTCTCGATAGTGCCCAGCACGTGCAGCAGCGCCGGCTTGCCGATCGCGTGGAGCAGTCCGCACAGATAGGCCATCTCCACGTTCTGCCGGCGTGTCCGCGCGATCTCCTTGGCATAGGCGCCGCTGGCCACCGCATGCCGCCAGAGGTGCTTGATCTCCGCCTCACGACCGGCGATGTGGAAGACGCCGCTCCGCAGCGAGGCGGTCAGCGCGATCTCTCCCAGGACGTTCAGCCCCAGCCAGGCGATGGCCTGCTGAAGCGAGATAATGGGCGACCGCGGCATGTAGGCGACGGAGTTCGCGATGCGCAGAACGTTCGCCGCCAGCGCCTGATCATGATGGATGAGCGACGCCATCTGCGCGATGTCGGCATTGGGGTCGCTGGTCATGGCCATGACTTGGCCGGCGACCTTGGGCAGCAGCGGGAGTTTCAGCTCGCCCTTTTCGAGTTGTTCGGTCAAGGCGCGTCGAACCTGGTCCAGCGGTTCGACCGTCAGGACCTCGCCGGCAAGAGGGCTCATCGTCGGACACACTCCGAATGCGGGGCAAAGAATACCGTCTCCCATCCTTGTCGGACGATTCGCGCTGGAATCTGAGTGGTCTCGGGCGCGCGACGGGATCATTCGGCTGGATCGCGTGATCTATGGGTGAGAGGGAGGAAGGAGGGAGACCCGGTACAGGAGCCACACCACCAGGGCCAGCGCAGCCAGTCCAGGCCAGGGCCCATAGGGCGGGGCACCAACCAGTGCGAAGGGGTCCGACCCAATGGCCGGCCAGATGGCGCTCAGCGCGATCGGAAGGGCCAGCACAATGCCCATGAGCGCCTCCCCCGTCACAAGGCCGGCGGAGCAGAGCAATCCAGATTGCCCCCCCTCCCCTGTTCGGGAGGCACGACGGGCCAGCTCGGCCACGATCCCCCCGGCCAGAATGGCCGCGGACAACTTGAGCGGCAGGTAGATGCCGAGCGCCACTCCGAGCACCGGCACCCGCCAGACTGATCCTCGTGACCGCAGCCGTTCATCCCACACCATGATGCCGACTCCGAGCGCAGCTCCTAATCCGACCAACGACCAGGGCAACCGGCCGCCGAAGACGCCGGTGGCCAGGCTGGCCATGAGCGAAGCCTGCGGGGCGCTCAGCGGATGCGGATGATCCGGCGTCATCTCTCCGATCCCGTACTTGGCATGCAGCAGCCCGAGGACCGGGCCGATCACGACGGCGCCGGCCAGCACGCCGACCACCTGCATGATCTGTTGCTTCCAGGGCGTGGCGCCGACCAACTGGCCGGTCTTGAGATCCTGCAAATTGTCTCCGCCCATCGCCGCGGCGCAGCAGACGACGGCGCCGATCACGAGCGTCGCCGCCGGCCCGGCCGGATGGCCCGTGCCGAGCACCGCCACCAGCAGCCAGGCCGCTCCCATGATCGTCGCGATCGTGACCCCGGAGACGGGATTGCTCGAACTCCCCACCAGGCCGGCCATGTAGGCCGCCACCGACGAGAACAAGAAGGCGGCGATGGCCATCGTCGCCGTCATGAGGATCGCAACCGGCAGCGAGTCCACCACCTGGCGATACAACAGCGCCATCAGCAACAGGCACAGCAGCAGCGGCCCCAGCAACCAGGGCAACGGCGCGTCGTGATCGGTCCGCAGCAGGCCCGCCGCGGCCGCTCGTTCCTGTCCGCCGAGAGATCGTGAGACGCGCCAGAGATGCCGGAAACCGGCAGCAATCGGCTCTCGGAGGCCGGTCAGGGTCCAGATCCCGCCGACCAGCATGGCGCCGATACCGACATAGCGCACCTCGTTGCTCCACACCGATTTCGCGGCGGCCAAGGCCGACA
>JACRLS010000012.1 GCA_016235225.1 Nitrospirota bacterium
ACGCCTCCTACGCGGACATGCTTGGGGCCTATCGGCGGCTCCGGGCATTGGTGACGCGCAGCCTGAAATAAGCTGAAAATTAGGCAGCTCTTCGGCCTCCCCACAGACGTTTCCTTTCTAGCCTCCCATCAGATCGATCTTGATTATCCCTGAAATTCCCATGCCTTATGCATGGACTCCTGGGGCCTGCTAGGTTTGCTGGATGACATGGACAATCAACCAATCCTTCAGGAGGTAGGCGTGATGAAGGCTCAACTGACGATGACGGCAGCGTTCGTAATAGGGATCATGCCCATGGTGGGGAGTAGCCACGAGGCTTGGGCTGGATCGTCTCAGGGCAAGGGGGGTGATAAGCCCATTGTGCGAGCCTGTACGGCGCGGGATATCGTTGGTCACTGGAGCCTCGTGAAGTGGAACGCACCTGTCCATTTCAACAATCCGCATGCGCCCTATGTCATGCCACATCAAGTATTCCAATTTGGTGAAGATGGGGCCATGAAATCCGCGCACTCGGAAAAAGCGTTCGAGAGCAGCCCTGCCAAGGTGCTGCAGAACGTGCCGAGTGCCGTGACGTACCAGGTGAACGCCCAGGGGGTGATGACGGTCCGGGCCGAAGAGCACCCGGATGCGTCGGAGAGTTGGGAGTGCAGCGCCGTGACAGAAAATGTCGACGATCAGAAGCGGCAGGTGCATCTGAAGCGTGGAGATGTGGTGATGACGCTGTGGGGCAAGGACGGCCAACCACTCGACGTGCGTCAGTTGCGGAAGTAGATCGAGCCACACCAGGCGTTGGAACAATCAGCGGGGGTAGGCGTCATCCGACGCCTGCCCCCGTGGTGTGTGAAGGCCAGGGGGGACCTTGGGAGGGTGTGGTCCGCGTCTCCTCTGTTCCGGCTGATCTTCTCTGGAAGGTTCGGGTATCAGCCAGCGGAGAGCGCCCGAATCGCGGCAATCGTGTGATCGATCTCCTCAGGAGCGGTCAGCAGGCTCGGCGCGAGACGCACATACTTCGTGGCGTAGGGGGTGACGCTCCCGATGATTCTCCGGTGACGCAGGCGCTCCACCACGCGTTCCGGCGTCCAACCTTCGACCTCAAAACAGACAATCCCGGCAGACAAGTCGCGTGACCGCGGTGTGCGGAGCGTCACGTGACGCAGCGAAGCGAGTCCCTCCTTAAGCTGATCGTTCAACGCGTGGATACGGTCGGCCACACGCGCTTTCCCGATCGCCTGATGAAACTGAAACGCGTCGGCCACCGCCCATCGATGCTCGAAGGAATGGAAGCCGCCGGGGGTCATCAGGGCGGCTTTCGGAAGGTCCTTCGGCGGGATGTCCTTCATCCAGATATCGTAGGCATCCATGTGAAAGGTGGGGATGATCGGGTTCGCAATCGGCCAGGCGCGCGGGTGGCCCCACACCAGGCCGGTGCCGCGAGGGCCACAGAGCCACTTGTGGCAACCGGCGATCAGAAAATCGCAACCAAGATCTCCCATGGTGACGTGTTCCACGCCGAAGCCGTGGACGCCGTCGACGCACAGCAGCGCGCGATCGGCTTCAGCCCGGTGAGCATTGATCGTCGCGAGCGCCTCAGCCATTTCACGGATCGGGAGTTTGAGGCCTGTGCTCGAATGGACCCAGGTCACCGCCACGACGCGCGTCCGCGGGCGGATTGACTGCACGAGCGTCTCGACGATCTCGCCGGACGAGACTTTGGAGAGATCCCGGTAGAGCGCGATCTGCCGCAGAGAGACGCCGGTCCGTTCCGCACGGAGACGCAGCGCGATGTCGGTGGAATAGTGATCATGGACGGTGGAGAGAATGTCCTGCCCAGGCTGGAGCGTCAGCCCTCCATACAGCAATCCCAGGCCCATCGTGGTGCTATCCGTCAATGCGATGTCCGTCGGACTCCCGCCTATATACTCTGCGGCGGCTTGGAGAACCGCGGCTTCTTGCCGTTCAGCCTGCTCGAACCAGTAGCCGATCGGGTTCCGATCTAATTCACGGCGATGGCGTTCGATTGCCTCGCGGACCGCTCTGGGATGGGAGGAGAGGAAAAATCCAGCCAAATGGATCAGGTCGCGTGACAGGTCGAACTGATTGCGCACCTCATCCCAACGGTGAAGTGTAGGAGGTTGGTCCCCGGTCTCGGGTGATGCGAACGAAGGCAGGCGTACGGCCAAGAGGCCGGCGCTCAGCGCCAGTCCTGTCCGGACGAGGAAGTCCCGGCGAGCCAGTCCCGGGGATGGTGAGGCAGCCGACATGTGGATGAATGCTAGGCGATCAGACGATCGCATGCAAGCGAAGGAGTGCAGATCACGGACGCGACCGCTGGAGCCGGAGGATCTCTTCGCGGGTGGGCAGTGCGTCCAGCGCTCCGGGCTTCATCGTCGTCAGCGCGCCGGCCGCATTGGCAAATTCCATTGATCGCTCGAGCGTCCAGCCCTCGGCCAATCCGCACGCGAGTGCCCCGCAGAAGGCATCCCCGGCGCCCGTCGTATCGACGGCATGGACGGGATAGGCCGATATCCGGTGAATGCCGGCGCGCTCACACAGCAAGGCGCCTTGTTCTCCTAACGTCACAATGACTGTCGAGACGCCGCGCGCAAACAGGGCGCGAGCGGCGGCCTCCACGTCTGTGCAGTCCGTAAGGGCTGTGGCCTCGGTTTCATTGGGAATGAGAACGTCGACCAATCTTAGAACCTCATCCGACAAGGCCTGGGCGGGGGCCGGGTTCAGAATCGTCGTGGCGCCGCGTGCTTTGCCCATCTGGAGGGCCGCCTGGGCAGTGGCGAGGGGGACTTCCAATTGGACGAGCAGAAGATCTCCGTGCTGCATGTGACTCAGCGCATGGCGGACGTCCTGGGCTGTCAGGGCCTGGTTGCCGCCGGGCGCCACCGCAATCTGGTTACGGCCGGTCCGTTCGACCAGAATGAGAGCCACACCGCTCTCATGAATGGGGTCGCGGAGGATCCAATTCGGAGCGAGACCTGCCTCACGGAGGCGCTGGATAATCATCTCGCCTTGAGCGTCCGCCCCCACTTTGGTGACGAAGACCACCTCAGCTCCGGCCCGATGGGCCGCCGCCGCCTGGTTGGCCCCCTTGCCGCCGACCGTCTGAGAGAATCCTGTTCCAAGCACCGTGGCGCCGGGATCAGGGAACCGATCCACCATGACGGAATAGTCGACATTTGAGGACCCTACGACAAAGACCGTGGGCATAGTCGCTCCAACATCAGCGCAAGGGCTCGCTCGCGGTCGACGCGCAGCGCCACCTGCACGGCAGGTCGTGAGGCCATTTTGCCGCGATCCGCTCCCCTGTCAGAAACGGTCTGCCCTCTGTCAGCGCCACCCTCCGTGATCACGCGGATGGGCATCGCGGTGAGCTCGATCAACGAGGCATCAATTGCAACCGCCATCGCCAGGGGATCGTGGAATTCAAAGATGGGGCGGCCGAGCGTCCGTTGAGCGAACTCAAGCGCCGGGCCGGTGGCATCACGAAAGAATCGACAGGCTGAATCGCGGCTCCTGTCGCAGCAGGCGGCGATCTCGGTTCGTGTCATCGTGACCCTTGTGGTGACATCCAGCGGGACGAGCGTGAGAGGCAGGCCAGCGGCCAGCACCAGGTCGGCTGCGTGGGGATCGACATACGCATTGAATTCTGCCGCCGGCGTGACGTTGCCGCCCACCGTGACGGCGCCGCCCATGCAGACAATTCGGTGAAATCGTCTGACTACTTCCGGCTCGTCCCGCAAGACCCGCGCCAGATTGGTAAGCGGACCGAGCGTCACGAGCGTGATCGGTTGTTCGTGATCGCGCAGCATTTGCCGCCACACTGAATGCGCATCGGGAAGATCTGGTGGGACCGTAGGGGCTGGATAGCGAGACCTTCCGTCGGGTTCCTGAAACCGATCAAGATCGCCCAATCCATCGAGACCATGCACATGCGTGGCGGTTTCAAGGGGGCGCTGGAGCGGCGCGGCGGCTCCTTGCCCAATCGCCGCCTCTTTGGACGAATCGGTGAGCGTCAGGACGCGGAACAGATTCCGGGTGGCCTCCTCGACTGACACATTCCCGCAGACCGTCGTGATCCCGACGACGTTGAGTTCGGGCGAGCGCAAGGCGAGGAGGATCGCCAGCGCATCATCCACGCCGGGATCAGTATCGATGATCACGAGATGCGGGCCGGCCCGTTGGTACCCGTGCACAGTTTTTGAGATGAGGAGCGCCTTGTCCTGCGAGGATGAATAGAGCGTGACCCGACTCACGACCGAACGAATCTCCGTCATCGCATCCCTGAAAATATCCGCATCCACATCCGGGGCCATGAGTACCAGTTCATGCACGAGCGGCGCAGCGGGCTTCTGGGGCTCGGCAGCGAGTTGCCTCAATCCGGCCACCACCGCTCGATTGCCCATGCTATGCGCGATCACGTGCACCCGCTCAGCGCCAGCCCTGGCCGTGACCTGCTTCAAGAAATCCCGAAGGTGCGGAATGGTCCATTCGATATTCGTCTCGTCGGTCAGATAGCCGGTCAGGGCGGCCTGCGAAGGCCAACTGTAGAGGATGGCCACGCCCGGAAATCCGAGCGCATAGGCAAGCTGGGCCGTCCGTCTCGCGGCCTCGTCGAATGCGACGTAGTACCCATGGACGAACACAAAGATTTCCTTGCGCTTGGATTGAGCGACTCGCTCCTGGAGCGTCAGGAAAAAGTCCTCGGCGGCTTTCGGCCTCACCACCGCCTTGGTCTCAAGCGGGTCTTTCCGAAGATCACGAGGCATCCCCACCGCATAGAGACCGGTTTGGAGTTGCCCCCGCTCCGGCCCGTAGGCGATCTCGGCCCCGTCCTTGTTATTGGCCAGCCGATCCGTGGCGTACAAGCTGTCCACTGCCGCATAGTCAGGGATGGACTTGCCGAACGCGGCCTTGACCCGTGAGGCCACCTCTTGCTCGACGGCCCGACGTTCTTCGGCCACCGCCGCCCGCCTCCGCTCCAGCTCCGCCAGCGCCCGCTCCTCCTCCCGTGCCTTCTCCTCCTCCGTTGGCCCCTGCACCACCGGCGGGGGCGGAGGCGGAGGCGGCGGCGTGGCACAGCCCTGAATCAGCAGGAAGCACAGCACGCCCAAACACAATCTCCTCACAGGCTTGACCTGATCGGTGAACAACATTTTCCCTTTTACTTGGGTGCCCTTAGGGCAGATGTACCCATGCGTCCAGAAGATAGCCCGACCCTACGGCGCCCCCTTCTGCAACTTGGCGAGAAACTGTGCCAGCGTGATCACCTGTATGGTCTCGTGCTGTCCAAGGGCAAGGAGATCGCGATCTCCTGTGACCAGAAAATCCGCCCGTGATTCGAGCGCGCATTCGAGGATGCGATTATCCGGCTCATCGGAAAGGATGTGGAGATGAGCCTGGGGCTTCACCAGCGTCACCGTCTGGCTGATCTGCCGAATCAACTGCTGGACTCTGTCGCTCGTCCAGTCGAACTTCGTTTGGAGCACTCTCGCGGTTTCAGTGAGGATGAAAATAGAGGCGATGAGGTCAAACGTGCCGCGAAGAGCATGGCGGTAGGCTTCTTCCGCATCGCCCCCTGGAATGGCAAAGGCCGAAATGTAGATGTTCGTGTCGAAGACGACTCGCACGGTTACCGGCCTTGAAACACCAAGGCCTCGACGTCGCCTTCGGTCAGAATTCCTTTCTTGCGTGCTTGACGGGCGCCATACCGCTGGAGCGCGAAGAACTCCTCTTCGCGCTTGTGCTGTTGGTAGGTCGTGAACATATCCCGGAAGAGCTGGCTCCTGTTCTTCGCCTCCGCCCTCGCCAATTTCTCAAACTCCACAGCGACGTCTGACGGAACGGACACG
>JACRLS010000013.1 GCA_016235225.1 Nitrospirota bacterium
CCCTCGAAGGCGGCCTCGACGCCTGGCGGGAGCGGAAGTTCCCTGTGAAGAGGTGCCGCCGGAGTGCAGAAGAGATGTCGGGAGCCCAATGGCTCGCTACCTCCTCAGTGGCCAGGGCCGCCCTTGGCCCTCGATAGTTCAATTTTCGAGAATGCTCCCGGTGGTTTTTCCCTCCCACAGGCATTACCTGACCAAAGAATTGCCCCCCTTCTGGTGCGCAGTTCGCGATTTCGGGTGAACGAAAAAGACTGTCATACGGCTTGGGAACCTTGACTTATCCACTAAACCGCTTTATAAGATAAACCACGCGGATAACTGGTAAATAGGTTAAGGAGGAATTTATGCATGAAATTGCTCTCCCAGACAGTTTGTTCGCTCGTCTTCAGGCGCTCGCGATTCCACTTGTTGACACACCTGCAGATGTCGTTGAGCGATTGCTGGACAATCATGAGAGAACTAGACCAGAGAAACCAAAAGTGGGCATTGAGATCGGCGCTACAGCTAGGAGCAAAGACGGTTCATTTCTCCGTGGAGCCAGCATCACAGAGCGTATCCCTCGTGAGAGAGGAGCGACTATCGAGATCGACGGTCATGTGATAAGAGCAATTTCCGTTAGGGAAATGTACGAGGAGGCATTGAAATTCTTGGTAGACAAAGGACACTCCAAACGTCTGAATGACATCGTTCCGCTCAGCACCAGCAGCCTTCGTTACCTCATTGCTAATCGACCAGTTCACCCCAGCGGAAACGAATTTGTTATTCCTGTCAGTTACGGAGGATACTTTATGGAGGCTCATAAGTCCTACAAGAATGCTATCAAGCACTAGACCCAACTCATCGAGAGAGTCGGACTCAAGTTAAAGTATTGTGGAATGTGATCTCGTCACACTTCTGGCATCCCCTTGACCCGTGCGGTATCATGAGCATGTAGAAGACACGTCGCTCGTAAAGCGTGAATCGTATCTCGCATCAATCGAGGCACCCTTTCTTGCTGGGGTTTTTCGGGCTTGAGACTTTACGCTTCACGAATAACGAGTAACGAAGAACGTTCTCACGAAAGGGGGGCGACCGGTTTCGACGGGGACACTGAGGTCATCGGGGCATGCCGAGCTCCTGGGGACTCGTTAAACCTCCGGGAAATTGCAACTGCCAACCAAGAACTGGCACTCGCAGCTTAACTAACTGCGACGTTCCACCACCTGATGCCCGCGGGGGTGGTCGGAGCGCGATGCAGCGGGCTGGTCCAAGGCCGGTGCTCAGCGGCTGAGGACGAGAACTTCCTGGGCTAGCGGCTGTTCTAAGCCGGCCGATGGGCGTGGGCGGCTGCGAAACTCAAATAATCGGCTACGCATGTAGAACCGGTGCGCTGACGGTCTTCGGACAGGGGTTCAACTCCCCTCGCCTCCACCAACTGAACAGGCCGCTTCGGTGACTAAGCCGGGGCGGCCTTTCTACTTCTGCCGGGGGAACGCGGGATTTCCTTACGGCCTAGCTTCCAGGACCAAGTTGAACGGTGTCTGCGTCGCCCGACGAAATCGCGTGAACCCGCCTTTTCTCACGACCTCGCCTAATCGTGCCTCGCCGGCTTGTGCGCCCAAGGCCGGGCCGTGATAGGCCAACGAGGCGGGCACGCAGATCATGGTGGAGGCGGCGTAGAAGACCCGCCCCACTGGATTCAGATTGTCTTCCACGCGATCGTTGGCAAAGGGTTCGACGATCATCCACGTGCCGTTCGGCGCCAAGGTTTTCAAGACGTGCTTCGCCGCACCCACCGGATCGCCCATGTCGTGGAGGCAATCAAAGTGCGTGACGAAGTCGTAGCCGCCCTCTGGAAAGTTTGTGGATTTGGCGACGTCAAATTTGATGTTCTTCACGCCAGCGTCCTTCGCACGCTTTCGGGCTGTCATGATAGACGGCTTGTGGTAGTCGAATCCCATAAAGGAGGAGTTGGGATAGGCCTTTGCCATGATGATGGTTGAGGCGCCGAATCCGCAGCCCACATCGGCGACCTTGGCACCGGCCTTGAGTTTCGTGTCCACGCCGTCGAGCGCCGGAATCCAATTCTGGACCAAGTTGCCGACGTAATTGGGTCGGAAGAAGCGTTCGGTGCCTTCAAAGAGTCGATGGTCGTGCTGACCCCATCCGAGACCTTTGCCGGTCTTAAATCGCTGCGCGATCTTCGGCTCAGCCATGAACGTGGCAGCGATCACCTGAAAAGCACCCGGCAGGAAAAAGGGGCTCGACTCATCTGCCAGGGCGACGGCCTGTTCGGGCGGTAGCGCATACCGGCCTGTGGCGGAGTCGTAGGTGACGTACCCACCGGCTGCCTGGTTCCCCAGCCATTCGCGCACATACCGCTCGGCCGTCTTCGTGGCCTTGGCCAGCTCGACCGGCGTCAGCGGCCCCCGCGCGGCCATGGCCTTATACAGACCGAGCCGGTCGCCCAGGAGCACCATGTTCGCGCTCATCGCGGCCCCAATATCGCCGACGGCTTTCCCCATGAAATCCTGCAACTTACTCGGATTGATCTCCATAGCGCATCTCCCATGAATAGGGCCTGGATTCTTTCAACCGCGTGGTCTAATGTCAAGGCCTCGGTCCTCTCTGTCTCTCTGCGGCCAGGGACGGCCAAAGTCGCTAAGCATTGAGCCGGCCCGCTAATCCCGCTATCATCCTGTCCGGATATCCATCTCGAGGAGGACGCTCATGCCGCGGTTCAACCACCTCACCATTTTCGTCACGGTTCTCGTCCAACAGATCATCGGGTTCCTGTGGTATTCCCCGGCGATGTTCTTCTCGCCTTGGCTGGCGGGCATCGGGAAGAGGGCCGAAGAGATCAACCAGAGCGACCCCGTGCCGTTCATCGTGGCCATCCTGACGTCGGTCATCTTCTGCTACACGCTGGCCTGGTGCCTGCAACGCGTGGGCGTGTCGACCGCGATGGACGGCGCCCTCGTCGGCGCGTTGGTGGGGCTGGGGCTGATCGGGCCGGCCCTGGCGGGTCATTATGCCTTCATCGGCTTTCGCTGGGGGCTGATGGCCATTGATATCGGGATGGAGCTGGTGACCTGCGCCATCAGCGGGGCGCTCCTGGCCGGCCGTCCGGTCGGTGGGGAACGGAGCGTCCCCGTATGAGCATCGTTCGGGTCATGCCGGGACGCCGGCCAAAGCTGCACCAGGTCGATCCCGATGGCACCGGGGAGTACAAGAAAACCGAGCAGGGAAAGGACAAGGCCAAGGCGCGGACCGCGGAGCTGATTGCGAAGCTGGGAGGATTGCAAGAACGGCTGTACGCGAACGGAGATCGCGCGCTGCTGATTGTGCTGCAAGGCATGGATACGAGCGGCAAGGACGGGACGATCAAGCACGTCATGGCCGGGGTGAATCCGCAGGGCTGTCGGGTCGTCTCGTTCAAGGCCCCGACCACCCTGGAGAGGGCGCACGATTTTCTCTGGCGGGTCCATCAGGAAGTGCCGCCCAAGGGGTATCTCGGGATCTTTAATCGGTCGCATTATGAAGACGTGCTGATCACGCGGGTGCACGGGTGGATTTCCGAGAAAAACGTCCGCCGCCGGTTCGAGCAGATCGCGGAATTCGAGCAACTCTTGTGCGAGAGCGGCACCACAATCCTAAAATTCTTTCTCCACATTTCCAAGGACGAACAAAAGGAGCGGTTGGAAGAGCGGATACGGGATCCCGAGAAACGTTGGAAGTGGAACTCCGGCGATCTGGAGGAGCGCAAGCTGTGGAATGACTACATGCGCGCGTTTGAAGACGTGATGGCTGCCACCAGCACCGAGCGGGCCCCCTGGTACATCGTGCCGGCGAACCGCAAGTGGTATCGCAACCTCGTCGTGGCGGAACAGACGGTTGACGCATTGGAGGAGATGAAGCTCAAGACGCCGCCGGCGCCGGCGGGTGTAGACTTCAGAACGCTCAAGATTGTGTAGGGCCCCCCGGGTTGCTCTGTTCTATGACATCGCCGGAAGGCATCGTGGAGACCGTCACCCGGGGAACGGGATGGACCATCCTGCCCGAGCTCTGTGTCCGTCACCATCCTCGGGGCAAAGGGCTCCAGATCGTGGAGCTCTATGATCCGGTTCCCCGGCATGCCGTGGGGCTCGTGCAGCTGGCCCGGCGACACCTGGGAATGGCGGCCCAGGCCTTCACCGGTCTGTGCCGGGAGACCATCAAGACTCTTGTGGATCGGACGCGTGGCCTCGCACGGCTCGGATAGGCGGAGCAGACGTGGTTGACCGGGTGTGGAATTTCTCCCAGTGGAATTTCTCCCAGTTGACAGGTCTTTCGAAGAAGAGTATGGGAGAAGTACACCGCATGATGAAGGGAGAAAATATCAGGTAGTAGATGTGCGGTGGAGGGGAGTGAACAGGGCCACCTGTTCAGTATCTGTCGAGTTCACTTCAGCCAGGAGGAGGTCGTAGTGGAAGACCGTACTCCACCGGTGTTGCAAGGCCCGAGGAACTGAGCGAAGGCTTCTGCTCGGTCAGGTCTCCCGGGTTCTCTTCGCGGCCTACGCCTTATAGATGGCGTGTTGCGCCTCTGACGAGTGCGACCCCCCGCGTGACGAGAATCTGATGCGAGCCTGAGGAACCCAAGCGCCTGGGATCGACGAGGTCTCCCCCGACTGGAAGCCGGACCGGCTCAATCCCGCTCGGGTCTCACAACTTCACACACAATGAGTAGCGTGGCGTCCTAAGCGCCGCAACAGGGGTGACCTCCAACCTAAGTGCAGGGTCGCCCCTGTTGTTTTTCAATCCCCATGCTAAGATGCCTCCGCTTGTGGAGGCGCCTTCCTGTGATCCTTGATGGTCATCCTTTCCGCCCTCGGCTGTCCGGTCTGGCAGTCATGTCTATGGCCATGCTGGTCGGGGCCTGTGCCGGGGCGCCGCCGGTCGTGGATCATCCCAATCAGCGGGCTCTCGAGGGAAAAACACGAGATCAGGTTTTCACCTGTGCCGGCGCCCCGGAGCGTGAACGGTCGCACGAAGATCTGACACTCCTCCGCTACTACCGAGAGGCTCCGATGCTGCAAGAGTCCGTCGTGGGCTCCAAAGGCAGCAAAGCAGGGATCCACCACGGATGCTGGGCCACTGTCGTCTTGAAAGATGGGAAAGTCCTTGAGGTGCGCTACCGTTCTGTTCCGGCCGGCGTCGATGCGACAGACCATTGTGAGGAGATCTTCGACTCGTGCGTCCAATCCCTCCCTGCGCCCTGATCGCCACCCTGGTCGCCGCCCTGTTCCCTATGCTTGTCGTCGTCGTGTGGCTCTATCCCGCGGACGGCTGGGCGCTGGAGAAATACGGCCGTCCGCTGCCTGAGATGGACGACCGCGATCACGAAGCGCGGGAGGCGGAGGAATCGCTCTTCGGCGGCTATCTCTTGACCGGTGCTTTTCTCTCCAATCCCACCTTTGCGGCAAGGCCTGACAACACCGGATTGGTGGGACTTCGCCACATGGTCCATCTTGAAACGGACCTCTACAGGCAGTACCTCACCTTCTATACCGAC
>JACRLS010000056.1 GCA_016235225.1 Nitrospirota bacterium
CACCGCATTCAGCATGTCCTGCCGAGCCTGCCGGGCCTCCACGAACTCGTTCGCCAGAGAATGGCCGCTGCCGGTCCCCGCTTCGTCTCTCGCGGACGAAGCCGCCCCCGACTCGGCGACGGGCGCCGGCTCCTGAGTCTCGTGCTGGTCCGGCGCTATGGTCGCCACGACGTCAGGATCCACGTCGATCCCCTTGCTCGTATCGATCGTGATTTCGCGGGCGCCCTACTGTCTGATCCGCAGGACCTGGGACTCCGTCTTGATCAAGAAACGGTGCCGGAAGAAGGGCGTGCTCACCCAGGACCGGTCCAGCCCCGCGACATACATCCCGACTTTGAGTGCACCGATGGGAATCCGCTTGAGAGCCATTACGACCTCCCTGCTGCCGGGAGCCCGGCCTTCCCCGGATTGGACAGTTCGGCGGGTAGCGGAGCGCTCGAACCATCCGTCACCACCAATTCGACGCGTCGGTTCTTTGCCCGGTGCTCCGGCGTCAGGTTGTCGGCGACCGGCTTGAATTCGCCGTTCCCTGTCGCCGACATCAGATCCGGCGGAACATGAAAGATCTCCGAGAGTACTCGAGCCACGGCCGCGGCACGGATCGCGGACAATTCCCGATTGGAGGCGAACTGACCGGTGCTCACGGGCACGTTGTCGGTGTGGCCCTCGACGCGCACCCCGCCCCCATATTCGTTCAAGACCTCGGCGAACGCTTCCAGGACCGGATAGGCTTCTTCCCGGAGGGCTGCCTGGCCGCTCTCGAACAGGAGTTCGTCGGAGAGCGTCAGGATGATCGTGCGATCGCCATGCCTGACGCTCATGCCGTTCGGCAGAACGGCCTGAGACAGATCCACTTTGATCGTCGAATGCTTGCGCAGGCCTTTCTGGAATTTCCTGATGAAGATGACCTTCTTGTCGATCGATTCGGCGAGCGCCGCCTTGTGATCGCCCAGGTCGAACCGCATGGTGGAGACCGGCTGGCTGGAGATAGGGTTCAAGGCCGCCTTGATCGAATCGCTGACGGTCCGGAACTTTCCTTCGTTGACGGACGAGACCGAGTACATGACCACGAAAAACGCGAAAAGCAGCGTGATGAAGTCGGCGTAGGAGACCAGCCACCGTTCGTGATTCTCATGCTCCTCATGTTTGTGTTTCTTGGACATGCTACCCCTTCTCCGCGTGAGATCGGTCGCCGTGCGGGAGATAGCTTTCGAGTTTCTCCTGAATGATGCGGGGATTTTCGCCCTGCGCCAGCGACACGAGCCCCTTGATCACCACATTCTGCTCCATCGACTGGCGCTTCACTTTGAGCTTGATCTTGTTGGCGATGGGCAGAAACAAGAGATTGGCCGCCCCGACTCCGTAAATCGTCGCCACGAACGCGGTCGCGATGCCGGCGCCCAGTTTCGAGGGATCGGCCAGGTTTTCCATGACGTGAATCAGGCCCAAGACCGCGCCCAAGATGCCCACGGTGGGGGCGTATCCGCCCGCGGCCTCCCAGATCTTCGCGCCGTTCGTGGCTTCTTCTTCATGGTGCTCCACTTCGGTTTCAAGAATATCCTGCATGATCTTGGGCTCCGTGCCGTCGACGATCAACTGCACCCCTTTGCGGAAAAACGGGTCCTGGAGATCCTTGATCTTCCCTTCCAGCGCCAGGAGGCCGGACTTCCGGGACAAATTGGCGAGATCGACGATCTGTCCGATCAACGTCTTCACATCCTTCTTGGGATCGAGAATGGCCAGGGAGAGCAGGGCAAAGCCCTTCAGCACCACCGGCATGGGATTTTGCACCAGGATGGCGCCGAACGTGCCGCCCATGACGATCATGAAAGCGGGCAACTGGAGGATGGAACTGACATGCCCCCCTTCCAGCATCTGGCCGACGAGGATCGAGCCCAAGGCGACCACGATCCCAACGATGGTCAGAAAATCCATGACAATTCACCCCGAACGGTCAGAAACGGCCACAAACTTGGCTCTTGCGCCGCACCGGCAACTCTGCTACCGTGACCCGCCGATACGCAAATACAGCCGGCGGCAGGCCGATCACCAGGGAGTGCGCATGACCCCCACCGACAGCCTCTTGCTGGAAGCGAAGCAAGCGATCCTTGAAGAACAGCATCGGCGGTTTCAGTCGCTGCAGACCGAAGGCAAGTGGACGGAAGCGATGCAGCAGTTTCAGGTGACGCTGGGCTGCGCCTCCGATCTGCTGAGCCACTCGCTGTCCATCCTGGAGCAAATTCTTCAGGAGCGCGTTCGGCATAAAGAACTCCAGCCCCCGCCGCCCCCGAACGAACCGGGTCCCCTCACGACCTCATGACTGTCCCGTTCCAGGCAGCGCCGCGGAGAGCAACAGGCGATTGAGGTCCAGGATCGTCATCAGCCGTTCTCCGAGTCGCCCCACGCCCTGAACGAATTCTGAGCCCATGGCGCTGCCGATGGACGGGGCCGGTTGGATCTCGCTCCGCGAGATCCGTTTCACCTCGGACACCGCGTCCACCAGCAGCCCGACCGCCCGCCTGTTCACGTATACAATCACGATCCGGGAATGAACGCTCCTCGCCACATCCGGCATGCCGAACCGGCGGCGAAGATTGATCACCGGCACGATCCGCCCGCGGAGGTTGATGACCCCCTCGACGTACGACGCCGTTTTGGGCACCTTGGTGAGGTCCACCATCCGGATGATTTCCTGAACGCGCAGAATGTCGATGGCGAATTCCTCGCCCTCCACCCGGCAGGTGACGAATTGAAGGGCCTCCCCTCCCTGGGACTCGCCGGGGGACTCGGCCGTCGGGTCGGCCATGGTGCTCGCCTGAAAGGCCGTTGATGTCGTACTCATGCCGTCCCCTCCTCCTTCCCTCGTCGTTCGTATCTCATCGTTCGTCCGTCGCGTCCCGCGTCTCTTGCGTCTATCGCGTTGTTGTGTCTCTTGAGTCGTTGCGTCATCGCGCCCACGCAATCGACGCGCCCACGCGATAGACGCAAGAGACGCGTCACGATCCGTCAAATGTGGAGCGCATGGCCTCGTGCGCCGCCTGGCTTCTTCTCCTGGCTGCCGAGCTTGAATCCCTTCACGATGCCCTGCAGCTCCGTCGTCATCTGGCTCAGATCGTGACAGGCCTTCGCGGATTCCGCGGCGCTGCCGGCCGCTTCCTTACTGACCTTCGCCACGTTTTCCACGTCTCCGGCAATCTGCTGGGTGGCCACCGACTGCTCCTCCGAGGCCACGGCGATCTGCCGGATCATCTCCGCCGTCTCATTGACCCGCTGCACGATGGTCGCCAGCGCGTCGCCCATCTTGTTCACCAGGGTCACGCCCCCGGTCACCTTGTTGGTGCCTTCCTGCATCGACTGCACCGCGCCTTTGGTATCTTGCTGAATCTGCCGGATCATGTCGCCGATTTCCTTCGTGGCCTTGGTCGTGCGTTCGGCCAGCTTCCGGACTTCGTCGGCGACGACCGCAAACCCGCGGCCCTGTTCGCCGGCCCGGGCGGCCTCGATCGCCGCGTTGAGGGCCAGGAGGTTGGTCTGATCGGCAATGTCCTGAATCACGCGGACGATCTCGCCGATCTGATCCGACGATTTGCCCAGGGTTTCGATCAGCGCCGCGGAATGCGCCACGGACTCGGCGATATGGCTCATCCCCGTCACCGTCTCCTCCACGACATTCCGGCTCCCTTGCGCCGTGTGCACGGTGTCCTGCGCCATGGTCGCGGCCTTGGAGGAATTCTGCGCGACTTCGTTCACCGTCGCGTTCATTTCCTCCACCGAACTGGCCGTCTGCGTGGACCGGGTCGTGAGACTCTCCGATCCGCGCGACATTTCCTCGGCCGTCGCCGCCAGCTCGGCGCTGGCCGCCGCCACCCCAGCCACCCATCGCGGCAATCTCATCCCGTCCGGAGACAGGGACCCGCTTGGTCAGATCTCCTTCTCCCTCGGCCATATCTTTCAAGATGTCGTGCACCCCCGCCAAGGGCTTCAGAACCGCCTGCCGGAGCAGGAAGTACCCGGTCGCCATCATGGCCAACACACAGACCAGCACGACGCCGCCGGTCCGCTGCATGGATGCGTTCGACATCGCCCGGACCTCGGTCATCGGTATGTTCACCGTCAGCACGCCGAGGATGTCGTTGACCTGTTTGCCGGCATGGCAGCCGATGCAGGCCGCGCTGCCGGCGCGATCCGGGGTCGCGCGTCGATAGGAAACGGCGCCGTCCTTGGCTTCCTCCACCCGCGCGTAGGATTCCGCCCCGCTCATGATGGCCTTCAAGGCTTCGGTTTCAAACGGTTCTCTCGCCGAGTTGGCTGGGTTCAGCGGCGTCATGCTGATCAGTCGTGCGTTGAACAGGCCTCCTCTGGATAGCTCCGCGCTGATCTCGCGAGTCGCCGTCGCCGGAAGCGGGACAGCGGCTGGATTGGACGCGTGGTCCTGGGCCACCACCATGACATCCTTGGCCGGGCCGTTCTTGATCTTGCCGACATAGTTCTTGGCGATATAGGCCCGGGTGACTTCCGTCTGGGCCTGGATGACCTTGCCCCGCGCCTCGAGCATGATCGACAGCTTGCTCTGCTCCTGCTCGTAGACGAAGTAAAATCCCACTCCCGCCACGAACAGCGCCGCGACCGAGAGCAAAACGAGAAACCGTGGACCGAGTTGCATCTGACTTAACATCGACCCCTCCCTGGTATTTCCAAGAGCTAATAGCGAATCGCTACTAGTCTATGGACTTTAAGAGTTTGACGACACTTCGTTCCAATCCCTGTCCTTCCCAATTGCTCCCGGCAATATGCTCCGAGCGATACGCTGTTCGTCATCGGCCAACCGCACTTCCTCTAAATCATGTTCAAGATTTCGCCGGCAATATGAGTCAGTGGCACCACCTTGTCCGCCAGCCCAGCGTCCACCACCGCCTTGGGCATGCCGTAGACGATACAGGTGGCTTCGTTCTGCGCGATCGTCCGTCCCTTCGTGCCCTTGATGGCCTTCATCCCCTCG
>JACRLS010000057.1 GCA_016235225.1 Nitrospirota bacterium
AGCAGGTGCGCGTGAAGGGGATGGTGTTCGGGCAACAGGCGGAACACGTTCGGATCGAGGACAGCATCATCGGTGGGAGCGAAACGACAGGCATCCAACTAGCCAACTGCCAGGCCGAGCTGGTGGGCAATTTTATCCATGACAATGATCACGGGGTCACGGTGGCCGGTCGTTCAGAGGTGACGCTCGACCACAATATTGTGACGCGCAGCTTGTTTGAGGGTGTGGTGGTCACCGATCATGCCCGGGCCGTCCTGGTGAGCAACACGATCGTCAAGAACGGGGGCGGCGCCGCGTTCCTGGGGCAGGCCCAAGCCCAGGCGTCAGGCAACATCGTCGGCTTCAACCAACGGGGGTTTGTGGTGGCGCCCTCAAGTACGGTCACGCTGTCGCATAACGCGCTGCACAACACGGACGGCGACTACTTTCGAGCCGGAAATCCTCATTCCCCGGCGCCGGAACTCAAACCTCCCTCCGACCTTTCGGTAGAGCCCCAGTTTGTCGACCTGGCGCATGATGATTTTCGCCTCTTGGCAGGCACCTCCCTGACTCAGGTGGGGGGCTTTGCCTACCTGGGAGCGCTGGCGCCTTTTCAATCTTCTTCGCGTTCAAGATAGAAACGTCCATCTATTCAATGGCTTGTGACTGCCGACTCGATTTTCGGTATGGACATGGTATGCTTTCATCATCGAACATGATCCTGGCTCCAGAATTGCTTAGGCTTAAGGATATCGGCAGGACGCCGATAGGAGTAAGAGAGCAGGAGGGCTCAATGGCCGCATACAAATCAGAGTATGAATCGTTCCGAGGGGGGCAGGGTATTCCACCCCTCGAAGATCTGGAGGTGGGTAAACCCGTGGGCGCCATCCTCCCCATGTCCGAGCGGGCCCAACGCGCGCTTCGGATCCCCTCGGGCTCCCCTCAGGTTTTTCCCTGTAGACAATCTCCTCATCCTCTGTAACAATTCATCCGTCGGGTCGACCATCTCGCCGGTGCAAACGCAATAAGTCTTGTGACATATGGTCGCAGCCCCCTCACCCCTCCCTCTCCCCCGCAGTGGGGGCGAGGCGTAGGTGAGCTCGTCGGGATCAAGAAACCGTATACCTCAAGACTCCCTCTCCCCCGCTGCGGGGGAGAGGCGTAGGTGAGGGGGAACAGGGTCACAGGAAGAAAGACGCTTGCTATAGGTGCCTCCCCCGTTGTCATGCGGGGCCTGGTGCAGATGAGTCAAATCGGAGGAGTCACTCGTGACCTCGCCGACACAGTCCTGGAAGACCCCCGCGACCGCCCTCGACCTTCCGTTGCACATTCCGCCCATGCCGCACACCGTCGATACGGCGACCGAATGGCTTGAAGCCGACGGACTCGGCGGGTTTTCATCCGGCACCACGTCCGGCATCCTTACGAGACGCTATCATGCCCTCTTGCTCACGGCCACGACGCCGCCGACCGGCCGCATGGTGCTCGTGAATGGGATGGATGTCTGGGTGGAGACTCCGGCCGGCCGGTTTGCGCTCTCATCGCAGGAGTACGCGCCCGGCGTCGTCCACCCTGATGGAGCCCAGCGCATCCAGCGCTTCGAAGCCGATCCCTGGCCACGGTGGTTCTATCGTCTGGAAGACGGGACGACGCTGGAGTGTGAATTATTTGTCCCGCATGGCATGCCCGCCGTCGTGTTGCGGTGGCGCCTCACCAGCCGGCACCCTGACGTGATGCTCTCTGTGCGGCCGTTCCTCTCCGGGCGCGACTACCACAGTCTCCATCATGAAAACAGCGCGTTCCGATTCGACCCTGAAGAGCAAGCAGGTTGGCTCGTATGGCGGCCCTATCCGGGCGCGCCCGCCATCTCGGTGCTCTCCAATGGAACCTATCGCCATGAACCGGATTGGTTCAGGCAGTTTCTGTACCGTGAGGAGATGGCCAGGGGGCTGGATGGAACGGAAGACCTGGCCTCGCCCGGCTTTTTCCAATGGCCGCTCTCCGAACGGGAGGCCGTCTGGATCGCGCGGGCCGAATCCGCGACCGATCCCTCACGGTTTACGGCCGCCACGCCGGAGACAACCTACGCAGAACTTCGAGAACGGGAAGTGACCCGACGCAACTGCTTCCCCTCCCGATTGCACCGTGCCGCCGATGCCTATCTGGTCCGGCGTCAACAGGGTATGACGATCCTGGCGGGCTATCCCTGGTTTACCGACTGGGGGCGGGATACCTTCATCGCCTTGCGTGGTCTCTGTCTCGCAACCGGTCTGCTCGAAGATGCGCGCGCAATCCTCTTGGGATGGGCCGACGCGGTGTCGGAGGGGATGTTGCCGAACCGCTTCCCGGACGGGGGCGAATCCCCCGAGTACAACTCAGTGGACGCGTCGCTCTGGTACATCGTGGCCGTGTATGAGTTCCTGCGTGAAGCCAATCGGAAAGCCGGTTGGCTGCCGGAGCGGGATCATCGCCGGTTGGAGTCCGCAGCCCAGGCGATCCTCGCCGGCTATGCCGAGGGGACCCGCTACGGCATCAGGCTCGACTCGGATGGTCTGCTGTCCGCCGGCGAACCGGGAGTCCAGCTCACCTGGATGGATGCGAAGGTCGGTGATTGGGTCGTGACCCCTCGGATCGGAAAGCCGGTGGAGATACAAGCCCTCTGGCTGAACGCCCTCTGGATTGCAAGCGGGTTCGCCGAAGGCGCGGAGCGCTGGAAACGCCTCTTCGTCAAAGGACGGGATGCCTTCCTGCCGCGGTTCTGGGACGAAGAGCGGGGCTCGCTTTGTGACGTGGCCGATCCGGATCATCGTCCGGGTGAGGCGGATTGGCAGTTCCGTCCCAATCAAATTTTCGCCGTCGGCGGGTTGCCGGTGCCGTTGCTGCAAGGGGAGCGGGCCCGTCGCCTCGTCGAGGCCGTGGAATCCAAGCTCTGGACCCCGCTTGGACTCCGGTCCCTGGCGCCCGGCGAGCCTGGCTATGTCACGCGCTATGAAGGCGGAGTCTGGGAGCGGGATGGGGCCTACCATCAAGGGACGGTCTGGCCGTGGCTGGCCGGCCCCTTCGTCGAAGCCTGGGTCCGCGTGCGGGGCGGCACCAAGGCTGCGAAAGAAGAAGCGCGCGCCAGATTCGTCGCGCCGCTGCTGGCCCATCTCGATGCCGCCGGGCTCGGCCACATGTCCGAAATCGCCGATGCCGTCGCCCCGCACATCCCACGAGGCTGTCCGTTCCAAGCCTGGTCGGTCGGTGAGTTGCTCCGCCTTTGCCTGGTCGTCCTCTCGGACGACGACTCGTCCTCCCTGTAACAAATCCGCGTCTTTTCAGACAGTGTGGCAAGAGGAGGGATCCCGATGCCACAGCCGTTCACGCCTGCCACGCTCGACGCCGAATCACAACGTCTGCAGGAAGACGCGCTGCGGAAGCAGAACTGGAAGCGCTGGGGTCCCTACCTGGCCGAGAGACAGTGGGGGACCGTCCGGGAAGACTACTCGCCCTGGGGGGGCTGTTGGGACTACTTCACGCACGACCAGGCGCGCAGCCGCGCCTATCGCTGGGGCGAGGATGGTCTGCTGGGCGTCACCGATCGGCAGGGGCGCCTTTGTCTTGGGCTGGCGCTGTGGAACGGCCGCGATCCGATTTTGAAAGAGCGCCTGTTCGGGCTCACGGGCCCGGAAGGCAATCACGGCGAGGATGTCAAGGAGCTGTACTACTACCTCGATTCCACTCCGACGCATTCCTACATGAAAGCGCTCTACAAGTATCCACAGGCCGCCTATCCCTATGCCTGGCTTGTCGAAGAAAACCGTCGCCGCGGCAAAGAGGCCCCGGAGTTTGAGTTGAAGGACACGGGCGTCTTCGACGAGCACCGCTATTTCGATATCGTGGCGGAGTATGCCAAGGCCTCGCCCGACGATCTCCTCATTCGCATCACGATTTCCAATCGCGGGCCTGAGGCCGAAAGCCTGCACCTCTTGCCCACGCTCTGGTTCCGCAACACCTGGTCCTGGGGGCGGAGCGGTGAAGGCTATTGGGGCAAGCCCCGCATCGCGCGACTCAGCGAGACGGCGGTGTCGATGGACCACGACTCTTTGGGACGATACCGGCTGGATGCGGAGGCGAGCAAAGCCCTTGGGACTCCTGAGTGGCTCTTCACGGACAACGAGACGAATGCCGAGCGTCTGTTTGGTTCGCCGAATCCAGCGCCCTATGTGAAGGATGCGTTTCACGATTATGTGATCCATGGCCGAAAAGAGGCGGTGAATCCCGCACAAGTGGGAACCAAGGCCGCGGCCTATTACCGGCTGGAGGTTCCGGCGGGCAAGAGTGTGTCGGTCCGATTGCGGCTGACCCTTGAGGCGGAAACAGTCAAGCGGCCGATCGGGAAAGAGTTCGATCAGATCGTGGCGGATCGCCTGGCTGACGCGGATGAATTCTTTGCCGCACGGCAGCCGGAGGGAATGTCCCCTGAGGAACGGCGCGTGTCGCGCCAGGGCTATGCCGGCCTACTCTGGTCGAAGCAATTCTTTCACTACGTGGTGAAGGACTGGATCGAAGGCGACCCCGCGCATCCTGCGCCGCCGGCGGAACGGCAATTCGGACGGAACAATGACTGGGCGCATCTCTATAACCGCGACATCATCTCCATGCCGGACAAGTGGGAATATCCCTGGTATGCGGCCTGGGACCTGGCCTTTCACATGATCCCCTTTGCAAAGGTGGACCCGCACTTTGCCAAGGACCAACTCGCCTTGTTCCTGCGTGAATGGTACATGCACCCGAACGGACAGATTCCAGCCTACGAATTCGCCTTGTCCGACGTGAATCCGCCGGTGCACGCCTGGGCCTGCTGGCGGGTGTACAAGATGACAGGACCGAAAGGGAAACGGGATCAGCAGTTCCTTGCCGGAGTCTTTCAGAAGCTGCTGTTGAATTTCACCTGGTGGGTCAATCGGAAAGACGTGGAAGGCAAGCATCTCTTCTCCGGCGGGTTCCTTGGGCTCGACAACATCGGCGTGTTTGATCGCTCGCGGCCGTTGCCGACCGGCGGACATCTCGAACAGGCCGACGGTACGGCCTGGATGGCCTTCTACTGCGGCACGATGCTGGCGATCGCCCTGGAGCTCGCCAAGTCCAATCCCGTGTATGAGGACATGGCCTCCAAATTCTTCGAGCATTTCATCGCCATCACGGATGCCATGAACACGCTGGGGGGCACGGGCCTGTGGAATGAGGACGACGGCTTCTACTATGACCAACTGCACGTCGAGGGGCGCACCTCGCCGCTGAAGATTCGCTCCCTCGTCGGGATCATTCCGCTGATCGCCGTGGAAGTTCTTGAAGAGGAGGTGATCGAGCGCCTCCCCGGCTTCGGCAGGCGGTTGCGGTGGTTCCTGGAGAATCGGTGCGACCTGGCGAGACATATCTCATACATGAAGTTGGCCGACGAATCGCATGGAGGCGGGCATCGGTTGCTGGCCATTCCGTCACGGGACCGGTTGGAGCGAGTCTTGCGCTATCTGCTGGACGAGCGAGAGTTTCTGTCGCCCTACGGCATTCGCTCCATCTCGCAGGTCCATATGAATGAGCCCTATATCTTCCGGTCCGACGGGGAGGAATTCCGTGTGGACTATGCGCCGGGAGAGTCCAACAGCGGTCTCTTCGGCGGCAACTCCAACTGGCGCGGCCCCATCTGGTTCCCGGTGAATTGTCTGGTGGTGGAGGCGCTGGAGCGGTATCACCACTTCTATGGAGACTCGTTCAAAGTCGAGTGCCCGGTCGGATCGGGCCGGATGTTGAATCTGCAAGAAGTTGCCGGCGAGTTGGCCGCACGACTGTCGAAGATCTTCCTGCCGGATGCGAATGGCCGACGTCCCTGTCACGGGGAAGATCGCCGCTATCAAGAGGATCCACACTGGAAGGACCTTGTCCTCTTCTACGAATACTTTCACGGTGACAACGGGCGCGGCGTCGGGGCCAGTCATCAAACCGGCTGGACGGCCCTGGCCACCCGCTGCCTCGAAACCACGGCGGAGAGACGGCGCAAGTCGTAGGGGAGTCGGGTATGCGCGCAGCGATCGTCATCGTCATGGGGATCTGGTTCATGGGGTGCCAGTCGTTAGGCGTCACCTCGGTCACACGGGATCTCTCGGAGGGCCAGTTTCTCGATCTCTGGCGCGTCTATGAGCACTGTCGCGTGAGTCACGATGTGCGGGCCATCGGGGAGGACGCCGACCGGTTGAGCCAGGCCGCGTTGGCCGACGAAGGACGGGCAATGCGGCTCCCCGAGATGCTGGCCCGTTGGGTCGAACCGCCGCCCGTGCGCCGGTCGGTCGAGCCCAAGGCCATGGCCGCCTCCTGTGCATTGCGCGGTGGGCAGGTCGCCTGGCAGTCTGGGCATCCTGAGATGGCGCAGCATCTCTTCAGCCTCGTGGTGCGCCGCTTTCATGAAGCCCCGCTGGCCTTCTATGTCAGCGAAGCAAGCGCGGGTCTCGCTGTGATCGCCTCCGCTGCGTCTTCTTCGCCCATCGCGATTCTTGTGAAGGCCCGTTAATCCGTCTCCTGCAGCCCGGTCGAGCAGCGAGCGCGGACGTTGTAACGCCGCTGCCGGCCCCTGGACTACTCGGGAGGCTTGCGTCACGTTAACGAGGGAGGGACTCATGAATTGCAGCCGATGCCACGGGTGGATGCAGTGCTATTACGCGTCCGAACTGCATGAGCAGGAAATCCGCCTCCGCCTTCGGGCCTGGCTCTGTCGCGGGTGCGGCCATGTGAGGGAAGAAATCTTGACCCGGACGAACAATCAGCCG
>JACRLS010000058.1 GCA_016235225.1 Nitrospirota bacterium
AACCCGTCATAACCCGTCCGAAACCCGCATCAAATCAAGTGGGCTTCCACCCGGTCTCGGCTATCTTGGACAGCAGTGATCGCAAATAATGGTATCGACCATCAGGGGGTTGTCGCCGGAACGAATGGCCTCAATTCCTTTCTCCCCGTCTTCGGCTTCAACGACATCATAGCCTGCCTTGGAGAGAGTCAAGCGAACGGACTTGCGAACGTCTGCTTCGTCATCCACGATCAGGACGCGACCCAATGACATAAGTCCTCCTTTGTGGTTGAGTATCCCTCGATTAACTCAATTGATCCTGAATCTCGTCGCTTACGAGACTGCGTAAACTACGGGCGAAACCTTTCGGAAACACGCTCGGAAAGTCAACAACTCCAAGGGGGTAGAAACGGGGGAAATACTTGTCAATCTGCCGACCACGACGAGTGGCGGGCCGGGGCCAGGAACGCGACGTCGGCCCGCTTGAAGAGGCCGATCAACGCCATCCCGGCAAGAAATCCTCCGACGTGGGCGAACCAGGCCACACCGCCCCCGCCTTGTCCCAGGCTGGCTCCACCGCTGACCAGTTGAAGGACAAACCAGAATCCGAGCACCACGGCCGCCGGCACATACATCGTACGCGTGAGGAGTCCGAGGGGGATGAGGACCAGTACCTGGGCCCGAGGGTAGAGCAGCAGGTACGCGCCCAGCACGCCCGAAATGGCGCCGCTGGCCCCGACCGTCGGGATCGTGGAGTGGAGATCGGTCAGCGCATGGCTGAGCGCGGCCAGCAGCCCGCAGGCCAGGTAGAACCACACGAACCGCACATGGCCCATGGCATCTTCGATGTTGTTGCCGAAGATCCAGAGATACAGCATGTTGCCGATCAGGTGCATCCACCCTCCGTGCAGAAACATGCTGGTGATCAGTGTCAAGGTGATCGGGAATCCGATGGCCGCGCTGCCGGTCTCCTCCCCCAGCACGATTGCCGGCACGGCGCCGTAGTGCAGGACGAAGGCTTCGTCCTGCCCGGGTGGGAGCGTGGTCTGATAGAGGAAGACCAGGCTGCAGGCGACGATCAGGCCGATGGTGATGACAGGGGTGAGGGTCGTCGGATTATCGTCGCGGAGAGGAATCATCGCGCATCGAGGAAGTGAAAAGTGAGACGTGAAAAGGTAGAGGACGAGGGCAACCGTCTACTTTTTGCTTTTGACTTTCTGCTGGCGAACGGGGGCAAGGGGCGAGGCCTCGCCGGACTCCATCGGCACCGAAAATCCCGCGGCATGGGTGTGGCCGCCTCCCCCATATCGTGCGGCGATGGAACCCACATCAGTGCCCTCGGCCCGGGACCGCATGCTGAAGTAACGACGACCGTCGCGGTCGTGCCAAATCAGGCAGAAGGGATGGTTGGCGGCGAGTCGTTCACCGATCTGGCTGGTCAACACCGCGCTCTGCACGGCGGGGACCCGTTCCCCCTCAAACTCGACCATCACCCGTTCGGCGATAAGTTTGCCCACCGTCTCATTTTCATAACGCAGAATCGCCCGCCCTTCCGCTTCCAGCTGGTCTTGTCGCAGTCCGTTCCAGATTTTGAAATCAAAGGGGTACGAAGCCAGCGCGGCATTGATCTCCCGGCTTCCCGGCAACCGCCAATGCCAGAGGTCCTTGTCCTGGACGTACTGCAGCAGCCAGGGGACCGGCGTATCATGGGCCCATTCCCAGGCCATGACGGCTCCGGACCGCGTCTGGTCGCAGAGGGCAAAGGGCAATCCCGCCAGCGCCTTCTCGGCCGTGATGTGGTGATCCAGCACGACAAGACTGGCGGATTTCTCTGCCACGGCCTCAAGGGTGGGCCGCGGGTAGCTGAAGTCGACCATCAGGATATGCTGATTCGCCAGATCCGGCGGCGGGGGAATGCCGTGCTTCACCGGCACGAAACGGGCCGAGGCATAGCGTTGCCACAGAGCCCAGGCCGCGCCAAACCCATCCGCGCATTCCGCGTGGTAGAGGACGACCCCAGGGGCAGGCGTCCCTTTCTGATTCTTGTGGACCGGCGCTCGTTTCATGGTGTGGGGATCAGGATAACACGAGACCCTTCCGGGAGGACATACCTAAAAGGGATACCCTCAGGTGGGGGGGGGCAGCATTGGTGGGAGAACGAGCGGAACAGGTTGGGATGGCTAAGGCCGAATGACCCCGGAGTCGTGTGTGTTAATCCGATCGATCAGTTGGCGGAGGCGGCCGGCGCTCCTCCGGTTTGAATGAAACACCAGACGGGGGAAATCTTTGGCAGCCGGTTCGTCAAACTCCTCGGGGAGGGGGTCTTGCTGGATAAACCGGCCTTCCACGAGCAGGTCCGCAAACTCCTCGTTGACAGCCGCAATCGTTGCCTCCGGGAGGCGCTGTTTCAGTCTGATGACCAGGGAGGGCTCCACGTACCGGATGGAATGGTAGATGCGGTAGAACCGCTCGATTTCCAGGACGGCCTCTTCATCTGATTCGACGATCTTGAACAGGCTCAGATCCTCCGGGCTGATCAGATGCCGGCTCAGGAGCTGCTCGGAGATAAAGTCGTTCCAGTGCGACCAGTAGTCGCAACCTGGGGCTTGCAGGCAGAGAATGGGCTGGGGCTGGCTCTTGCCGGTCTGCACCAGGGTCAAGACCTCAAAGCCCTCATCGTGGGTGCCGAATCCGCCGGGAAACAGAGCGGCTGCCTGCGATTCTTTGACGAACATGAGTTTTCTGGTGAAGAAGTACTTGAACGTCACCAGTTTCGGGTCATCGGCGATGACCTTATTGGGGCCTTGTTCAAAAGGCAGCATGATGTTGACCCCGAAGCTGTGTTCACGGCCGGCGCCTTCCTGCGCAGCCCGCATGATGCCATCGGCGCCGCCGGTGATCACCATGTAGCCGTGCTCCACCAGACGCTTCGAGAAGCGGACGGCGAGTTGATAGTTGGGGTCGTCCGGCCGGGTCCGGGCCGAGCCGAAGATGCTGACCTTCGGTTGCTCCCGATAGCCCTGGAAGACTCTGAAGGCATGCCGGAGTTCCTTGATCGCCCGGTTCAGGATCTTCAGATCCAGCGTGTCGATATTGGCGCTTTTCAGCTTGAGGACGCCGACCAGCAGTTCTTTCAGCAGCATGGACTGCAGATTATCCGCCGGGGCATCCAGCAGGGCCTGCACCTGGGTCAGGATCTCGTCGTTCGTCGGAATCGAGCGCGGTGCGAGTGTTGAGGCTTTCACGAGGTCGTTTTCCTGAGCGTGACTGTTTCGGTCCCTTCTCGAAAAATCTTAACAGTCCGCCGGCCCTGGGTCAAAACCTTGCGCAACAGACTGGCAAATTGAGACCGCGGTCAGTAGACTAGCCACCGGAGGACGTGAGGCGTCCCTCGATTGGACTCGGGACGGTGAGCCTGCCCCTCGACTTGGCTCGGGGCCTTGAGCCCGTCGAAAGGTCGAACCACGAATTTCAGCGACGCGCGGAACGAATCCAACCGCACGGCCTCGGGCTGTCGGTGGATCTGTACAATCCCAACCTGTTTGAGCTCGTGCAGGCTCTCCAGGACCAGGCGCTGGCGTTCGGCTACTTGGAACTGTTCAAGGCGTCTGAGGCCGGGCTCAAGGAGGTCAAACAGCGATTGGCGCACGTCCCCATTGCCTTTCACGGCGAGGGGCTCTGGCTCACGCAGCCTGATTTCATCGGCCGCCCGCAGACCGAACTGGAGCTCGACGCGACCCTGTCTCAACTGAATATCTTGGGGTGCCAATGGATCAATCACGAGTGTGCGACTAAGCAGATGGCCGGCTACTCCTTCGGGACCTATCTTCCCCCCCTCTTTACGCGCACGGCGGCCGAGGTCGTCGCCGAGAATGCCCGCTCCGTGCAGGCACGCCTTGATCGGGATTGCGTCGATTCGGTCGGCTGTGCCCCGCTGCTCCTCCTGGAACTGCCCCCGTGGACGTATTTCGGGGTGGGAAATCTCGACGTGCCGTTGTTCTTTCGCGTGATCGCCGAGCAAGCTCCCTGCGGATTCGTTCTCGACATCGGGCATCTCTGGACCATTTATCGGTACTCAGGCGCCTGGCAAACCCTCTCGCTCCGGGACTACGTGGCGCGTTTCTTGTCTGACTTTCCTCTTGAGCGAGTCGTGCAAATTCATCTGGCGGGGCTTGCCCCGCACGAGCAGGTGCAAGCGCTCTCTGACCTACCCCTCTGGATCGATGCGCATGGCGCGTCCATCCCTCCGCTCTTGTTCGAGATGCTGAGCCAACTGCTGGCCTCGGATCGATTGACGAATCTCAAGGGGCTGGCCATTGAAGTGGATACCAAGGAGATTGCCCTGATCGTGCAGGAGTTCGGGCAATTTCATGCGCGCTTCGGCGGGTGGCAGCCGGCGTCAGGCAGCAACCGGACGTCCGAGCAGGCGGACGCACGACGCGGCGGCCAGGTCGAATCTAGGCCAGCCATCAGCGACGCGGAGAGAGCCCGGCTTCAGGCGGACTATCGCTGGTATGCGCAAACGGCGGCCGGTGGCCAGACAGTCGGCGCCGATTCCTCTTCGCTCGAAGCGGCGATTGATCGCGCGATGCTCCCACTCTATCGGGATGCGTACCTGCCGTATGAGATTCTCCACTGGGGAGGTGATCTCCGAATGATGTTCCCCGAGACCTCCCGGCTGCTTGATCGGTCGGGGGTGTCCCTCGACCGCTTCGTGCCGTTTTGGTTTCGCGAGCCACGAGTGTCCGACGAGCCCTACGATTTCTTTCTCTTGAAGATCGGTCGCTTTGTCGCGTTTGTCCACGACGCGCTTCCGTGGGCGGACGAAGTGGCGGCCCAGGAGGCCGCGGACTTGACCGTTGCCTATCACGTGGCCTGCGAACAGGTCGGCTAAGGAGAATGATGAGTCATGGGTGAACGATGATGGGCACTGGAATCACATCGCATTCAGATTCCCCCCATCACCAATCACGCATCACTGATCACCATCAGTTATGAACTTCTGGCAAAGCCTGCCTCGGCCGATCATCGGGTTGGCGCCGATGGACGGCGTCACCGATGCCGCCTTCCGCGGAATGGTGGCGGCCCAGGGACCGCCGGACGTCACGGTGACGGAATTTACCAGCGTCATCGATGTCTGCCGCGGGCCCGAGCATCTGCTCCGGTCGCTGCTCTAGCAGGAGTGTGAGCGGCGAGTGGTGGCGCAGCGCTATGGCAAGCACCCCGATGTGTTTTATCAGGCGGCGATGGTGGCCTGCGCCCTCGGCTTTGATGGATTGGACATCAACATGGGCTGTCCGTCACGGAATGTCGCCTCCTCCGGGTCGGGGGCCGGCCTGATCCGCACTCCAGAGCTGGCCCGGTCGATCATTCGGGCGGCTCGCCAAGGCATTCACGATTGGGCGGCCGGTCGCTCGCTCGCCGATGCCGGTCTCAAGGCCCAGCGGCAGGAGCAGATCGCGGCCATGAATGCACGCCGAGGAGCGAAGGAGCCTCCGGCACGCCGTGAGATTCCGCTCTCGGTGAAAACTCGTATCGGCTATGACCAGGATGTAGTCGAGTCGTGGATCGGGACCCTCTTAGAAGAAGTGCCGGCTGCCATTACCGTGCACGGGCGGACCCTGGAGCAGATGTATCGTGGGGCAGCGGATTGGACGGCGATCGAACGGGCCGTTCGGGTGGCGCGCGGAACGAACACGCTGGTTCTGGGAAATGGCGACCTCACCTCGGCGACGGATGTGGCGCAGCGGGTCGTGGCCCACGGGGTGGATGGCGTGCTGGTCGGGCGAGGAGCACTCGGGGCCCCGTGGTTTTTCCGGTCAAAGGCCGCCATGCGGATGGCGGCGTTGACTGAAAGCGCCCCGCCGGAAAGTCCGGCGCGGTCTCTGGAAGAACGGTTTCAGATCATGCTGGACCATGCCCGTCTGTTCGAGACCCTGTTCGGTCCGGACCGGTTTCCGCACATCCGCAAACATCTCGGCTGGTACTGCAAGGGTTTCCCCGGCGCCGCTGCCATGCGGGGTCGCATGGTCCGGGCGTCAAGCAGTCTGGACGTGGCGCAGATGGTCAGGGAGTATCGGGAGGGCCAGGCCGTCGGCGAGCCGGCCGAAGACGGCCGGCTCCCCCCTGAGCCGCTCACGTGCGGGCTCTCCACCCATTCGTCGTGATGCCGACGCTCGTCCTTGCCTCCACCTCACCCCGTCGGAGAGAGCTGCTCTCACTTTTGGGCATCCCCTTTGAGGTCGACGACCCGGATTTCGTGGAAACGATCACCGCGGGCCAGTCCCCCATCGCGCTGGCTCGATCCTTTGCGCTGGGCAAGGCGCAGTCCTGTGCCGCGAAGCGGCCAGATGCCGTCGTCGTGGGCAGCGACACGCTGATCGAGGTTGATGGAGCAGTGCTCGGGAAGCCGGCCGACTCCGCGGACGCCAGGGCGATGCTGCGCCGGCTGGGTGGTCGCGGACATCTGATCCATACCGCGGTGGCGGTCGTCTGTGCGGCTACCGGGTTTTCGGAAGCCGGCAGCGAAACCGTCCACGTGCAGATGCGTCCGTTTACCGACCGCGAGATCGACGACTACGTGGCGAGTGGAGAATGTCTGGGCAAGGCCGGAGCCTATTCCATTCAAGGGGCGGGAGGCCAATTGATCGAGAGGATTGCCGGAGACTTCCCGGCCGCCGTCGGCCTGCCCCTCCGCCTGACCGCCGGGCTGCTCCGCAAGCTCGGCCTCGTACCAGTCGTCGATGTCGAGGTCCTCTACAGCCGGAAGCCCTATCCGAACTGGGAACGGTTTGCCTCCTAAGAGGCTAAGCTTGCCGCGTCGGCCGATTGCTTTGAGAGGGTGGTTTCCGTACAATTGCTAAAAATTTTTGCTGCGCAGGAGGGGTCCATGCGGACGGTTGCGCGAAACCAACGGAAAACACAAGGCTGTCGGCAGGCCGTGGTGGGAGTCCTGTTCGGCCTGGGCCTGGTTGTCGCCGGGCCTGCACAAGCCATCGACGTGAAGCTGACACTGGACGAGGCCAAGAAAGTTCTGGACGAGTCCCGCGCCGCCATGGCGCATGCCGGAAAGGCTGCGAATTCGAAGGACGAATTGGATAAGGTTCGCAAGCAGGCCTCCGCGACGGTCGTCGTCGGGGCCGATCCTGAAAAGGATCCCTGCGGCACCAGCGCGGTGTTGTTTACGAAGCGGTTCCGATTGGGCGAGTTCGGTCGAAAGGAAGCCGCCGAATCCAAGGCTCAGGGGCATGACGTGCGTATGCCGGACGAATTCATCAAGAAGCTCCTGGAGATGCCGAATTTGGAGGTGGGCCTGCAGTTTTGCGGAGACGATGAGTACTTTGCAGAAGGAGCCCAGGTGGTGATTCAGCAGGGCTCCAAGAATGTCAAAGCCGTGGATATGGGAAAAGCTTCAAAAGGTCGCCCGGTCTCGAAAGATGGCCCGCCGTACCGGACCAATCTGTCCGCCCGGTTCGCCTATGCCAACTTCGATCCCGCCGCCAAGGCCAAGCTGATCATCACCTTGATGGACGGCAAGATGCTGGAGGTCGACGCGGATTTTTCAAAGGTGAAGTAAGCCGCCGGCTAGATGTGGACCGAGCCCTTCGTGTCCGGCCGTTCCTCAAGATGTAACGTATGGGGGGTAGTGGGACAGCCCTCGCTGCTCCCTCAGCGTTATGTGCGGTTCTCTCCTCCATCAGTCCTCGCGGTAGTACACCCATCAACTTCCTGACAGGCTGCGCCGGAGGCGGAGGTCTTGGCTCTCCTGACAGGGAGGCTGTGTGAACTATGAAAAGAGTGTCCGCGACGCACCCCTCATGACATCGAAGTCATTTGGGAATAGGTTCCCAAGACTGTGAGGTCCACAGATTCGCGCCCGCTTGCCGCCGCCACACTCAACCTTCTGCGCCCTCTGGTTCGAATCCTTCTTCGGAATGGTGTCTCCCATCGGACGTTGGCCGACTTGGCCAAGCAGGTCTACGTCGACGTGGCCAGGACCGAGTTCGGAATCGACGGCAAGAAACAGACGGTCTCCAGAATTTCCATTTTGACCGGTCTCACTCGGAAGGAGGTCCAACGGCTGCTCCAGGAACCTCCCGAACCCGATGCGAGGATAACCGAGGAATACAACCGGGCCGCACGGGTGATGACGGGATGGGTACGCGATCCGGACTTCGGCGACGGGAAGGGCCATCCGATCCCGCTCAAGATGGAAGGGAAGCGCGCCTCATTTTCGGCGCTTGTCAGGCGGTACAGCGGCGATATTCCCGTCCGGGCCGTGTTGGATGAACTCCTCCGGGTCGGAGCGGTGAAGCGTCTTCAGGACGGGAGAATCGGCTTGCCGGCTCGGGGCTTTATCTCGCAGAAGGGCCTGACGCACAAGGTCACTATTCTGGGCTCGGATACCGCCGACCTGGTTGAGACGATCGAACATAATCTCTACAAGAGCCCCACCAGACCTCGCTTTCAGCGGAAAGTCATGTATGACAATGTGCCGGCCGAGGCGGCGAAAGAGTTCCGTGTCTTGGCTGCGGCCCATGGCCAGGAGCTGTAGGAGACGCTGGAGCGTTGGCCGTCGTACCGCGATCGTGATGTGAACCCTTCCACGAAGGGGGCCGGACGAGTCCGACTCGGTATGGGCATCTATCACTTGGAGGAACGACTGGATTCCGGGCCGGGGGACACCTCTTCATGAGCGCGTCCTCCCAACGATGGGTGCTGACTCTCGTCCTCTTCGTGGGCCTGGGCGCTCATCGCGGTACGGGCGTGCCGTAGTAGGTGTCCACCATCACGCCGATTTCTTTGAGCATGGGAGTGGGCAGGGTCCCGCCGGCGCACACGATCACGGCGTCGTTCCGGAGCCGCGTCACCTGACCTTGGCTATCCAGCGTGACTGAGTCCGGGCCGATTTCCTTGACGGTGCAATTGAGGAACACCCGAATCTTGTTCTCCGCCGCCCGCTGTTTGAGCTGTTGCCGGTTCTTGTCTTTGGGGCGCGTAAAGATTTCCTCTCCCCGGCAGGACAATGTCACGGTCGTGCCCGGCTCGGCTGACACGGCGAGCACGGCTTCCGCCGCGCTGACACCTCCCCCCACCACGTGCACATGTTGATGCCGGTACTGCTCCGCATCGATGAGCCGATAGACCACTTTGGGATGTTCTTCCCCAGGCACCCCCAGCTTCCGGGGCGTGCCTCGTCGGCCGATGGCGAGCAAGACATTCTTGGTGCGGTAGGCCTGCTTGGACGTCTTGACCTGGAAGCCCTCGCCCGTCTTGGTGAGGGCTTCCATCCGCTCGTCGAAATGTTCATGGGAGCCGCCTCGGCTCTTTCGGATCGCTTCCACGGCCTGCCTGCCCTGCTCGACCCCTTTTCTGATCAGCCCCATGCCGCCCAATTCTCCGGCTATAAAGATGCCGGGCACGTTCGTCTCGAAGGTCGGCTTCACGAGCGGGATATCAATGCCGCGCTTCTCCGTGCCGAACACCAGCCGGATCGCCTCGATCGGGCAGGCGGATTCACAAGCCCCGTGTCCGATGCAATGATCAGGTTGCACCAGCACTGCCTTCCCATCCACGATCCCCAAAGCATGCTCCGGGCAGGCCTTCACGCAGGCGCTGGACCCGATACACAACGTAGGATTGATCACCGGGTGCAGGGTGAGGGGCTCTGGGATGCCCGATTTGGCGGTCTCTTCCAACTGCGCGCGGTACCGGCTCTCTTTCTTCCGGTGCCGACGCCGGTAGAGCGTCACGATCAGGATCAAGGGGACGAGATACAGGAGGGCGGTGATGAACGACAGGGACATGGTGCCACGAGGAGGTTACGGCAGCTGCGTGTCGATCACAATGCTGAGACGGTCGGTTCCGGGTTGAACCGCCTTCTGGCTCGTGCCTTGGAGGTCTCCGCTCTTCGGCGTCGCGTCGCCGGACTTCGAGAGGCGGGCGACCACCACGACCGGCCCAGCGTCCGACAGTTTTCGCGTGGGCATGGGGCTGTTGCTGTCATCGAGGCGGAAGGTGAACGGGAGATCTTTCCGGCTGGCGCGGACGATCGCGACCGGCATCGGCGGCCCGTCGACCGATCGCGCAAACACAAACAACGTGTCCGTCGGAGAGCCTTTACCCGCAAGGCTTGGCGCCACCGTGACGGTGCCGCTGATAGCCCGCGACGGTCCGGCCTTGCCGGTTGATGGGGCCTGTCTCGTGGGGGTGGCAGAGGCGGTCGTCGGTTTCGGCCCTCCGCCGAGTTCCTGGGCTTCCGCGATGCCGTTCGTCAGTTCGTGGATGACCTCCTGGTCCGCGTCCGGAGGGAGATTGGCGCGGGCCTGTTCCCAGTAAGCGGCCGCCCGCGCATAGTCCTTTCGGTCGAAGGCCACCGTGCCGGCCAGCATGAGGGCTTTGACGTTCCGCGGGTCGGCCTTGATGGCTAGTTGGATCAGCGCCTCGGGCTTCCCTTCCAGCTTGCGACCGTGCAGGACACCCAACGCATCGGCGTAGTCGGCCAGCAACTGCGCATCGTCGGGAATGAGTTGCATGGCTTTCTCATAGATCGGCACCGCCTCGGCATGACGGCCGAGTTCCACATAGGATCGCGCGAGCAAGGCCCACCCTACGCCGTCGTTGGGACTCTGTGCGAGCCGGCGCTTCAGGCGCTCAGCCAATGAATCGAGTCCGCCGGGGGCCTGGTGACCATATTCCGTCCCCACCTGGTCCGACACCGATGGCCGACTGGGATGCATGATGGCGAGGGGATTGCCGAGTTTCAGATACAACAACGTACTGCACAACGGAATCGCCACGATGAGGATTCCGGCCAGCACGCGATGGTCGACCCGCCGTCGAGTAACGGTCGGTGTGGTCTGGGGCGGTCCTACCTCTTCCAGCAGGCGCCGTTCCAGTTCACGTCGTGCCTGCTGGTACTGCACGTCGTTGAGCACGCCGTTCTTGTGATCCTGGTCCAATTCGACAAACTGTTGCCGGTAGACGGACCGCGTCTTGTCCGGTTCTCCTGTCGGGTCCGAAGTGGCGTCTTTGAGCATCGGCCATAGCAGGAGCCCGAGGGTCAGGAGCGTCAGCGCCGATGCGATGAGCCAGAATGTGAGCATCATGACCGCTTGGCTCCGCCGGTGAGCAGCTGTTCCACGCGGCGACGCTCCTCTTCCGACAACGCGGCATCGGGCAGGGCGCCGGCTCTGCGCTTGACCGTGAGGATCAGCGCCGTCGCTCCGGCCGCGAGCAACAGGAACGGCCCGACCCAGAGCAGGACGGTGGTGACTTTCAACGGCGGCCGGTAGAGCACAAAGTCCCCATAGCGGGCGACCAGGAAGTCCAGGATCTCCCGATCGCTCAGGTTGCGGGCGATCATGTCGCGAACTTCCCGGCGCAGATCCTCGGCCAGCGGCGCGTTCGAGTCGGCCAATGTTTGGTTCTGGCAGACCAGGCAGCGCAACTCGGTGGCCAGCCGCTTCAGCCGCGCCTCCGCCTGGGGGTCCTCAGCCGGCGGGCGCGCATCATCGGCCGCCGCCAGGTGCGGCAGTACCGTCAGCAATAGGAATAGCAGGGTTCGCATCATCGGGTCTGCAACTCTCTGACGAGCGGGAGAATCTTCTTCTGGAGCACGTCCTGATCCACCGGCCCGATCTGTTTGAACCGGATCACCCCGGCCTTATCGATCACGTAGGTTTCCGGCACCCCATAGACGCCGTAATCGATGCCCACGCGCCCCGATTGATCCACTGCGACCGCAGGGTAGGGATTCCCCCACCGTCTCAGCCAGGTCAGGGCTTCGTCCCGCTGGTCTTTATAGTCCATGCCGTAGATGGGCACCTCCCCGGCCTTGGCCAGCTGCATCAGCACCGGATGTTCATCCTTGCACCCGCCGCACCAGGAGGCCCAGACGTTGAGTAACCAGACCGTCCCCGTCAGTTCTTTCGGCGAGAACAGCTTCTCGGGATCGTGCAACTGCGGAAGAGCAAAATCCGGCGCCACCTTCCCGACCAAGGGCGACGGCACTTCACGAGGGTTGAGCGTCAGCCCGACGGCCAGGAAGCCCACCACGACCACAAAAAGTCCGAAAGGGAGAAGAAACCGCTTCATGTGACGGCCTGTCCGACGGGTGGCGAAGCGACCGGGGCCTGGCTTTCCTCGAGGCGCCGGCCCAGCCGATACCGGCGATCACTGATCGCAAGGGCTCCACCCAATGCCATGACCACGCATCCACCCCAGATCCAGTCGACGATGGGTTTG
>JACRLS010000059.1 GCA_016235225.1 Nitrospirota bacterium
CCTCGTACAGATCCCGCCACTGCGGATTCGTCTTCTCGATCAATTCCAGCTTCCAGCGCCGTTTCCATTCCTTGATGGCCTTTTCACGTTGTATGGCCGAATCCATAGACTCATGCACCTCATACCAGACTAGCGTGTGCACGCCATATCGTTTGGTGAAGCCGTCGACGAGCCCCTGCTTGTGCACCCAGACACGTGTGACCAGATTCGAAGTCACGCCAACATACAGGGTCCCGTTGCGGCCACTGGCAAGAAGATACACACAAGGCTGCTTCATGCGGGCCCCATCACTGGATGCCGGCTTCCGCCAGCATGACGACGTATCCTCCTCCTGCCCGAGGGAGCAGAGAAATCCTTCCACCCACGCTAATTCCGGAAGAACCTTTCTGGCTCTTCCGGAAATTGTGTGGGTCCCCCCACAGGATCGGGGGCGCGAGGGGACGCTCGCCCCCACGCCTCCCGGATCGACCCTTCCGGGCCTCGGCCGGCTGCACCCTTCTGGAATGCTCGCCGCCACGGTCGGGCGACCATGGGGCGTCGGTCAGTTCCAGCTTTCCTCCCGGCCGAGCCCGCAGTGGGTCCCGGGTACCCGTTGCTCCTCCGGGCTGCAACGGGTGAACTTGAACATTCCCCGTAGCTTGCTACGGGGTTCGCCTCTGCTTCCGAGAAGTCTTCGAAATTGAGTTCTGTGATACCCCGCAGCTTGCTGCGGGGAGCTTCATTCCGGCCAGGGGCGCGGACGCCCCTCGCGCCGCCCGCCCCGCCTGCCCGCCGCCGGGCTCCGGCAGGCGTGGCGCGTCTGCCTGGCCGGCGAGGCCCTCGCTCGAACGATGGGGCGTCGTTTCCTTCAGGAGGGGTGGTCCGGCTGATTCCCTCCTGCGCGCGTCCAACGAGGCCCTTCGGAGGGTGCGCGTTGCGCGAGCACGGGGAATCAGCCGGACTACCCCTCCCTGCCTGTCGTCAGCCGGAAGCCTGTCCACCCACACGAAAGCCGGAAGAGTCAATTTTCTGTTAAGTCCTGACCACTATGGATGGATCACGGAGAGGCCGAGGAGCTCCTCAAACGGATCGTAATCCCGGTCGTTGTGCAGGAGAGAATGCCCTTCGAGCAGACAGAACGTCGCAATGAGCGAATCGATGGTGCGTCGGACTGTTCGGCCCTGAGACCGAAGTTTTCTGTAGTTTTCTGCCGTGGCAACGGCCAGGTCCACCCCACCCATCACCAACACTTCGAAATTGAACAGTTGTCTACGGACTTCTTCAAAGGTCTTGTCACTCGTGACGCCTTGAAGTACCTCGCACAGAATGAGATCCGTCAATCCCAAGCGCTCACGAAGCAGGTACTCATCGAGCCAACCGGTATGGGGGGTCTGGGCGCCTCGCAGGTACTCCACCCAAACAGTCGTATCCACGATAATCACGAGGCAGCCTTGACTCGCCCTTCACGCATCTGACCGAGGTCCCCGACCCATTCAACCTTTCCGCGAAGGCTTCGAATCCCCTCTTGCCCTTTAACCTTGATCAGAAGGCGCAGCCCTTCTTCGACTACGGCTCGCTTGGTGGCAAGACCGGAGGCCCGCATCGCCCGCCGCATCAAACTGTCATCGATCACGATATTGGTCCGCATAGTGACCCTCACATGGAATGTGCATAATGTTGATTATCATACACACGGTGGACTCGACGAGCAAGAAGGGTTGTACTACCGTCCGTGCGGGACAAACGAGAGCGTCGGCTGAGGGGGCCCTGGCAGAGGCCTAACCCCAATCCGAAAATAATTCTTGAGCCCAAGGTCTGCCGTAGCGGGTCCTGTCGCGGTGGCAGCCCGGGTACCCATTGCTCCCATGTTGCAATGGGTGAAAGCTCGCTCCACCCATCCCCCCGTGGGGAACCGGGGACCCGTTGCTCTGAGACTGCAACGGGTGAGCGCTGCGCGCGCCGGGGCGCCCAGCACCCATTGCACGAGGCCACGCAATGGGTCCCCGCGCGCCACCCGCTGCGGCAAGGAACTTCTTCAGGAGAATTATTTTCGGATTCGGGTTAGCAGTCCCCCCGCCGCAGCTACCGGATACGCGCAAGTTGACGCCGTGCTCAGGATGTATTACAGTGTGTATACATTTCACCTTGCGAGGAGGCATGCATGGGGCTCCGAACCGTTCGCCTGGATGACGAAACCGAGAAAGTGCTGAAGCAAGTGACGCAGAAAACGGGGTGGTCTGTGTCTACCGCGCTCAAACGTGGCGTCTTAGTCCTACGCGATGAGGTCAGCCGCAGCAGTCCGCAATCGGCCTTTGAGATCTACCGCCGTCTCGATCTCGGTCCGGGCGGGTACGCACTCGCCCCCTCGACCGAAACTCGACGCGGCATGGAGATCGCCTTGCGGCGGAAATCTCGCCGATGATCCTGATAGATACCGGGCCGTTCGTGGCGCTGTTCGATCCTCAAGATGCCGAGCACGGGCGATGCAGGGACATTCTGAGCGGCGTCCGAGACACGCTCTTCACCACGACGCCGGTTTTGACCGAAGCCTTCCATCTGCTGACGCCGAACAGCGTCGGAGCGGACCGGCTGCGTGACTTCATTCTCGATGGCGGCGTTGCCACGTGGTTCATGGATCAGGCGGCGACGGCACGGGCGTTCGAACTGATGGAGCAGTACGGTGATCATCCGATGGATCTGGCTGACGCCTCCCTCATTGTGGCCGCGGAATCGTTGCGCACCACCAAGGTCTTCACGCTTGACCTGGCTGACTTTCGGAGATACCGCATTCGTCGTGGGCATCGCCCCGTCGAGGTCGAGATCCTCGGGTGAGCCGACCGGCTCTCACAGGCCCACCGGATGCGTCTGCCTTCTGATACCGCTTCCGGCAACGGCGCACCCATCGGCGGCCTGAAAGTCGTCACCGAGCAGGACTGGTTCGCTGCCCGCCCCTCCGACACCGAAGACGTGTACAAACTCGACGCCGAATCCTTCCGCGGCCCCGATCACCTCCGCCGCATCCAAGAAGAAGCCCAGGCGCTGATTGCGAAAGCGCTGGCAGCACTTAAGCAGGCCCAACCCCTCCTCCACGTGTGGGACCGGACTTGCGAATATGTCACTAATGACATATAGTGGCGATTGATGGGGCCGGCAGACAAACCGCTAGTCTGGTTGCGCGCAGAGGTGAAGAGCCCACCGTTCTCGGCTGCGGCCCGACTCGAAGCCGGAGTGCTCCTACGTCGCCTGCAACGAGGAGAGAAGTTGAGGATGCCGCAGTCGCGGCCGATGCCCACAATCGGTCCACGCTGTCACGAACTGCGGATTCCTGATGCGGCAGCGACATGGCGCATTGTGTACCGCGTAGATTCCGACGCCATCGTGATCGCTGAGGTCTTCAGCAAGACAACGCAGGCGACGCCACAGGAGGCGAGTGAGCGGGCTCAGCGACGTTTTCGCGCCTATGATCAGGCGGCGCGAGAAGAGGAGTGAACATGAACAAGGTGAAGCAGAAGCGGCTTGAGGCGAAGGGCTGGCGAGTCGGAACGGCGAGCACCTTTTTGGGGCTGAGCCCTGAAGAGGCCGCATTAGTAGAGATGAAGGTGAACTTAGGTCAGGCACTGCGGGCGCGTCGAGAAGCCAGGGGCCTCTCGCAGCTTGCTCTTGCCAAACGACTGCGATCGAGTCAGTCCCGTGTGGCAAAGATGGAAGCGGCAGACCGGACGGTTTCGATCGATCTTCTGTTGCGTGGGTTGGTGATGCTCGGTGCGCGGCCTCGTGACATCGCAAGGGTCTTGGGGCGGGCCACCGGTGCCGCGGCCTAACGTGGGGGTTCTGCTCTCGCCCCTCCGACACTGAGGAGGTGTACAAGCTCTATGCCGAATCCTTTCGAGGCCCCGATCACCTCCGCAGGATCCAGGAAGAAGCCCAATCCCTCATCGCGAAGGCACTGAATAGGGCAAGTGTGCCCTAGTTAACCCCCTTTGCCCGCGCGCACCCCGCACATCGGTCTATTAAATTCACACGCGGTAAACGATGTGCTCGGTGGACGCGCGCAGTTGGGGCTCAACCAGGCCACACTTGCCAACAGACGGAATAATCGAATGCGGACTTCGGCAAGTTGTGTCCCGCTCCCTCCGGCGATCGGTGGCACAACCCCTACCCGAGATGTCAGAAAAGACTCCCGGTACCTTTTGTTTTATCGACCGATTGCCCGCTACCTACATCAGCATGACTCGCGCGCGATGTCGCTCTACGCCTACCGCGACGCACTTATTGCGTGATAAAGACTCCTGATAATCATCTCGAAGGCTCCTCACTGGAGTATAACGTCACGTCATGGAGGCGTGCTGCTGACTCACCACAGAGAGGAGGTTCAGATGAAACACTATGCCGGGATCGATCTGCATGGGACCAACAGTGTCGTCGTGGTGCACCAACAGTGTCGTCGTGGTGCTCGATGACGAAGACCGCGTGCGCTACCAGCAGCGACTCCGCAACGAGCTGCCGGGAGTTCTCGCGGCCGTCGCTCCCTTCCGTGAGACGCTCCAGGGCATTGCCGTGGAGTCGACGTATAATTGGTATTGGTTGGTCGATGGACTGATGGACGCGGGGTACGTCGTGCACCTCGCCCATGTTCCGGCCCTCCCGCAGTACCGCGGGCTGAAACACGCGGACGATCAACACGACGCCCGCTGGCTGGCGCACCTCCTGCGGCTCGGGCTGCTGCCGACCGGGCACATATATCCGAAGGCCGACCGGCCGCTGCGGGATCTGCTCCGCAAGCGCGGGCAGTGGGTCCGGCAAAAGACGGCTGTCGTCCTGAGTCTGCAAAGTCTGCTGGCGCGGCTCACCGGCCAGCGCGTGTCCCTGAACCGGATCCGGCAGCTCACCCCGGACGCGGTCTTCGCGCTGGTGCCGGCACCGGAGCAAGGGCTGTCGGTCACCAGTTCCTTGACGGTGCTGCGGTGTTTGGAGACGCAGATCACGACGGTCGAGCAGGCGGTGCGCGCTCAAGCCAGCCCGCGGCCTGGGTTCGCGCTGCTGCAGACCGTGACGGGCATTGGGCCCACGCTCGCCGCCACGATTCTGCTGGAGGCGGGCGACATCCGGCGCTTCGCCACCGTGGGCCAGTTCGCTTCGTACTGTCGCTGTGTCAGCAGCCAGTACCTGAGTAATGGGAAGCGCAAAGGCGCCGGCAACACGAAGAACGGCAACAAGTCTCTCAGTTGGGCGTTCTGTGAAGCGGCCCACTTCGCGATTCGGTACGACCCGGTGGTCCGGCGCTTCTACCAGCGTAAGATGGCCCGCACGGCGGAGTTCGTGGCACTCAAAGCCGTCGCCCACAAACTGGCGCGCGCCTGTTATCACATGCTGCGGGACCAGGTCCCGTTTCAGGTGACCCGCGC
>JACRLS010000060.1 GCA_016235225.1 Nitrospirota bacterium
AATCCCACAATTAGAATGCTACTTATAGTCATCCTAACAGCCTCCCTAAGTCAAGCCCAAATCTTCGCCCCTCTATCCATTGTCCGGTTGGGCACTCTATTCTCCCGCCTTTCCTTTATCATTTGTTTTTGAACCAGCAAGAGCCTATGCCTGGCGGCGTGGAAAATCAATGGATCGAATGACAGGAATTTGGGGGGCTATTAGGTCGGTGGCTGTGACTCGCGGCCCTTATGCGACTCGTGAGAGGAGGGGATAGGTCCCTCAGCGGCCTATCCCCCTTGTATTATTTATCTAGGCTGGTGGTTCAGCGGCCTGTCCCGCGCAGTAGTTCCACTCTTCCCAAATTCCCAACCGTTTCGCCCACTGGGTGATGTAGCCGTGATCCAAATTCTTGCCTTGACGTTGGAGAACTGACAGCACATCGATGAAGTCCTGGGCCCGCCCCGCCTTGAGCTTGTGCACCACAAGGTCTTCCGGCGAAATGACCCAGAGGGATACTTCGCTGACCGTGTACTGTCGCCGGCGGGTCAGGCATTCGTGATCGTGGGTGTCTCGCGGCACCATGACATCCACGGGGATCGCTTCACGGTACAACCGGATGTGCTGGTCGCGGATCATCGGGGTGGCTTCCGCCCACCCCGTATCCTGTACGAAGCCCCGAGCCCCCAGTCTTTCAATCAGTCGAGCGCGATCTCCCGCGTCGATGGCGACCAACACATCCAGATCCTGGGTCGTCCGTGGAGTGCCCCACGCGCCCAGCGCCAGTGCGCCCAACAGACAGTAGGGACATGGCAAGCTGTTCAGCGTCTGGAACAGTTCGACGAAGGCGGCTTCAAAGGGGTGGTCAGAAGGAGTGGCCACAGGGCGTGGTCCGTCACGACGAACGGAATTTCAGACCGTCTCGCAACCGGCCCCACTCGTTGAGGAGGTCGTAGACATTCCTGTGAGTCTCGCCGAGCGACGCATTCGGATAGCTCTCGCGAACGGATGCCATCAACTGTCGGTAACCGAAATCGGCGAGGTGCAGGCTTTGCAGTAGTCCTTCTTCAGGACTGTTCGGCCAGGGAGCTCGGGAAGACTGGCTCATCCGGTGCCTCAGTCGTTGCATCCACAAGGGCAGCTTGGACTGGGCCGGATCGTGGAGTGACGAGTTTGATGGGACAGACAGGCTCACGTATGTGCTCCTTAGATGCTTCGTCAGTTTATCATAAGCCAAGTTGAATGCCGAGACGCCTGATTGAAGGACGCCTTCGGTGTCAGGCATGCGTATTGATCATGAGTCGGCTGCCGGATGGAGAAGGACAGTGCGGCGTATTTCACCTCGTAGCTTAAGCCTGGCGGCGTGGAAAATGGATCGAATGGCAGAGATTTCGGGGGCTATTAGGTCGGTGGCTACGACTCGCGACCCTCATGTCGACTCGTGAGAGGAGGCGATAGGTCCCTCAGCGACCTATCCCCCGTCTATTATTCTCCCTCTCCTGCAGGCTGGAAGGGCTGGCCGTTCGTTTCCTTTGGCGGGTGGTCTGGCCGATTCCCTTCTTCGCGCGTCCCCTCGGAAGGTTAAGGCTAAGGTCGAGGTTGAGGTTGTTCGCGCCAAGGTTACGGCAGAGAATCAGGCTCAGAAGTTACGCGTCACTTCGATTGTTGCTCAACCTAAGCCTCAACCTTAACCTTCTTCCGTAGCCAAGGCCGCGCGTTGCGCGAGCACGGGGAATCAGCCAGACCATCCCGCCCGAACTCCTTCGTCAGCCGGATTCTCTTGTGTGGGATCGGTAGGGGACTGTTGGTTGGGCTAGATAGGGGCGCGGGGCTTCAGGGCCCCGCGCCCGTGGAATAAGCTACTGTACTTCGACCGTGACCGACGCGCTGGCGTTCACCGCCTTGTGCTTGTCGGTCGCCGCAGTGACCTTGATCTCGTGCTTCCCCTTTGGCACGCCCTTGAAGGTGCCGTTGAACCCCTTCTGGTACTGCCCGTCCAGATAGACGTGCGCATGGTGTGCGCTCGACCCCTTGGCTAGCTCGTACTTCAGTTCAAAGGTGTCGCCCACCTTCTCCCCATCCTTTGGCGACGTGATCGCTACCTTCGATCCATCCTCGATCGGCTGATCCTCGGCTTGCGCCGAGCCAAACGCGAAAGCCAACACTGACGCGACCACCACGATGCCCACTTTCCATCCGTTCATTAATCGGCCTCCTTGTTACGATTCTCCGACGTCTGTCGCCGGGTCTCTCTATCAGGCTGCGGAAAAACTCTTTTCGCTCCCTCTGGTCATCACAGGCATACAGGGTCTCAAACGACAACGAAAAGCCGTGCAGGAGGCTCAAAAAGGCCGGTATCTCACCCGCCCACCCAGGCACGCCAAGACGCGCTTCTTCCCAGGCGAGGGTCTCTCATATTGGGCTCATCTGTTCTTCATTCCCAGCCTGGGGCCATTGGAAGATTCCTACTGCGCCCGTCGGTTTCCCCCTCCTTTGCTCTTCTTCCCATAGGGCATAGCCAGGTTGCCCTTCACTGCGCGCGTCCCTACCCGTCGCATCGGCGGAGCAACGGGTCCCCCGGCACTTTCCGACCCGTCGGCCAGAGGCTATGGGCGGCGTGCCGAAGTGCGGCCTCCGCGAGCAAGAAGGGCAGCCTGGCTACTCCCTATCCTCCTTCCAAGCTTGCCCCATACCTTCTGAGGCGCGCGCTCGCCTCGAATGAGCTCGTTGCAGGCCGGGAGCAAGGGAATCTCCGAACCGCCCCAGGCCCTCCTTCTGAGACCGCGCGTTGCGTGAGCACAGGGGACTCACCAGGCCAACATATCCACCTGCTGGCGGACTTTTTCAGCATCCTGCTATGACGTGTACGCCTCCATCGGCACGCAGGTGCAGACGAGGATGCGATCCCCATAGGCGCTGTCGATGCGCGCGACCGCCGGCCAGAACTTGTGGTCGCGCGCCCAGGGCGCGGGAAAGGCGGCTTGCTCGCGCCGGTAGGGGTGGGGCCAGTCCGTCGCCGTGACCATCTCGGCCGTGTGCGGCGCATGCTTCAACACATTGTTATCCCGCGGCACACGCCCTGCTTCTATTTCTCGAATCTCATCGCGGATCGAAATGAGCGCATCACAGAACCGGTCCAACTCGGCTTTCGATTCACTCTCGGTCGGCTCAATCATCAAGGTGCCGGCCACTGGGAAGGAAACCGTCGGGGCATGGAACCCATAGTCCATGAGGCGCTTCGCGACGTCCATCACTTCGATGCCGGCGCTGTCCTTGAATTGCCGGAAGTCCAGGATGAACTCATGGGCTACAAATCCGGATTTCCCCGAATACAGAACCGGGAAGTGCTTTTCAAGCCGCTTCGCCATGTAGTTGGCGTTGAGGATGGCCACCTTGGTGGCTTTCGTGAGCCCGTCCCCGCCCATGAGAGCGATGTACACCCAGGGGATCGCCAGAATGCTTGCGCTGCCGTAGGGCGCGGCGGATACCGGGCCGATGGAATGCTTGCCCCCGAGCTTCGTCACCGGATGGCCCGGGAGGTACGGCACCAGGTGGGCCGCCACGCCGATGGGCCCCATGCCTGGCCCGCCGCCTCCGTGTGGAATGCAGAAGGTCTTGTGCAGGTTCAGGTGGCAAACGTCGGCCCCGAAATCACCGGGCCGGCACAAGCCCACCTGGGCGTTCATGTTCGCGCCGTCCATATAGACCTGCCCACCGTGGCGATGCACGATCTCACAGATGCGGCGAATGCCCTCTTCGAAGACCCCATGGGTGGAGGGGTAGGTGATCATCAGGGCAGAAAGATGCTCCGCATGCTCCCTGGCCTTGGCTTCCAGATCCGGAATATCGACGTTGCCCCGGTCGTCGCAGGCGACGGCGACCACCTTCATGCCGGCGGTCACCGCGCTGGCAGGGTTGGTCCCGTGGGCGGAAATGGGAATGAGACAGACATCCCGCTGGGCCTGCCCGCGATGGCGATGATAGGCTCGGATCACCATGAGACCTGCGTATTCGCCTTGGGATCCGGCGTTCGGCTGCAACGAAATCGCCGCAAAGCCTGTGATTTCACTCAGCCAGCGTTCGAGCTGCGAGCAGAGGTCTTGATAGCCCACCGTCTGTTCCACCGGCGCAAAGGGATGGATGCGGCCGAAGCCTTTCCAGGTCACCGGGATCATTTCGACCGACGCGTTGAGCTTCATGGTGCAAGAGCCCAGCGGAATCATCGAATGCACCAGCGAGAGGTCCCGGTCTTGAAGGCGTTGGATGTACCGCAGCATTTCGTGTTCCGAGTGGTACCGATTGAACACGTCTTGCGTGAGATATTTGCTGGTCCGGATCAGCATCGCGGGGAGCGAGGATGTAATGGACCCGCCCAGAGAGGATTGGTCGAGGGGCACCGGCTGGCCGCCCGAAAAGCATTCAAGGAGGATGACCACCTCCTCCAGGGTGGTGAGTTCGTCCAGCGAGATGCCGATCGTGGCTTCGTCGAGACGTCGTAAGTTGAGGTGCCGCTCGTAGGCGCGCGCCATGATGCGATCCGCCGTCAGCGAGGCCGTTTGCCCGCTGGGCGTGACGCGAATGGTGTCGAAGAAGGGCTGCGCGGCAACCTCATGCCCCAGCCGATCCAATCCTTCAGCCAGGTAGACCGTCAATCCATGGACGCGCTCGGCGATCCGGCGGAGGCCTTCCGGTCCGTGATAGACCGCATACATGCCGGCCATCACCGCCAACAAGACCTGTGCGGTGCAGATATTGCTCGTGGCCTTGTCGCGACGAATGTGCTGCTCTCTGGTTTGCAAGGCCAGCCGATAGGCGGGTTTTCCATTGGCATCGCGCGACACGCCGACCAAGCGACCGGGGAGCTGGCGAACATATTCCGATTTGCACGACAGGAAGGCGGCATGGGGGCCACCAAATCCGAGCGGCACGCCGAATCGCTGCGTGGAGCCCACCGCGATGTCCGCGCCGATCTCGCCGGGCGGCCGCAATAACGTGAGGGCCAGCAGGTCCGCCGCCACGACCACCAACACTCCGGCCGCATGGGCCTCTTGGACGAGGGCCGCATCGTCACGAATGCCGCCATCCGTGGACGGACATTGCAACAACATGCCGAAGACCTGGTCTTTGACCCGGTGGAGCAAGGAGGCCGGCGGCCCCACGTGCAGCGTGATGCCGAGCGGCTCTGCGCGCGTCTGCAGGACCGCCAGCGTCTGCGGATGACAATCATGTGCGACCAGAAAGCCGGTTTTCCCTCCCGACTCCCGACGGGAGACGTTCAGGCACATGGCCATCGCTTCTGCCGCGGCCGTTGCCTCATCAAGGAGCGAGGCATTGGCGACGGGGAGTCCGGTCAGATCGGCCACCATCGTCTGGAAGTTCAAGAGGGCCTCGAGGCGGCCCTGGGCGATTTCCGGCTGATACGGCGTGTACTGCGTGTACCAGGCGGGATTTCCCATGATGTTGCGCTGAATGACGGGCGGGACCGCGCAGTCGTAATAGCCCATGCCGATGAAGGATCGGAAGATCTTGTTCCGATCGTGCATGGCCCGGAGTTCGGCCAACACGTCATGCTCGCCGCGATGAGGTCCCAGCGACAGGGTGCGGCTGGAGCGGATGTCCGGCGGGACGGTCGCGTCAATGAGTGTCTCCAAGGACGTGAGCCCCATCGTGGCCAGCATCTCCTGAATGTCGGCGTTGGTCGGGCCCAAGTGGCGGTGCACGAAGGTGTCGGATGGTCTCAAGAACTCGACGGGTTTCATCGGGCCTCCTGGTGGGATGAACCCCTTCATATTGCACCGAGACGAAAGACGACGCAAGCCCTCATCGCGGAGGAAGCAGGCATGGTACAATGCTGCATTTTGAGTCGCCCGAACTCGACGACCGCCGGCATGGCTATCCCTTCCAGCCCCCACGCGCCGCTCTTTCGCACGACGCTGTTCTTCGGGCCTGAGCCGGTGGCCGAGCGGCCTGGCACGGTCCGATGTGTCTTCAACGTCAAGAAGCGGAGCTGGAAAAGCGGGATTCAGGTGGACGTGCACCTCAGCGGGTGCGACGTCGCGCGGGCAAAAGACGTGATGGCCTATGAGGCGTGGGTCGACGCGGTGCTGGCCGCCAGGCCTCTTGACGAACGAGACGACTACCGGCAACGCGCCGACGATCTCCTGATCCAAACACTCTGCGCGCGGAAGCTGGAGCTGGCCCTGGAGGCCGGCGCGCCGCAGGACAATCATGTGCTGGGCAGCGAGCAGTTCGTCCCGGAATTTGAACGGATGCTTCCGAACAGCGTCACGGAGATTAAGGAGTGGGTTCTCGCTGAGCTGGACGTGGGGACATGATGAACCGGATGACCGGCGCGCACGCGCGCCGGGGTTGCATACCTTGCCAAATCTGCTATAAGAGGTGCCCGATCTGTGATTCGGATCTCATCACAACAAGTTTCCAACGCATCGTCTAGCGTCACCTTCAAGGAGAGGAGGATTCCGTGAACATCATGAAAACCCTGGGACATCAAAAAGCCTGTGTGATTATCGTTGGCCTGGCGCTCGTGGTCTCCTTGTCGGTGCCGGGTGGATCGGCCTGGGCCATGTCCGGCGGCGATCAGAATGAAACGAGTGGAAGTGGCGCCGGGCTGTCCGCCGCAAGCTTCCTCCTGACCGTTCCCTATGGCGCGGCACCGGCGGCGATCTGGACACGGCCAAGAAGGTCTGGCCGACCTCGATGTACGGCACCTATGTCATTACGCCGGAGCATCTCCGAGGCGACAAACCGGTTCGGTTCTTCGGCCAGGCGTCGGACAACGGTCCTTCCGCTCCGGCCCCAGCCCCGGCTCCTGCGCCCTAGGACTCCGACGGATGGCATGAAGCCGATCATCGGGGTCACGCCTGATTTCAATGCCGGCGATCGCGAAGACATGGGCGGGAAGGAGCCCACGTACTTCCTGCGGGCTCGCTATGTCAACGCGATCGAAGCCGTGGGCGGCGTGTCGCTCATCCTGCCCCTGACCGACGAATCGGCCATACGTCGCCAACTCTTCAAAGGCCTCGATGGCTTGCTGCTGACCGGCAGCGGACCGGATCTTCCTCCCTCGCTCTACGGCGAACGCCAGCATTGCACCTTTCGGGTCATGAGCGAGCGGCGCTATGCCTTCGAACTGGAGATGATCCAACTGGCCGTGGCCGCCAATCTGCCGGTCCTGGGGATTTGCGGCGGCATGCAGACGCTGAATGTGGCGCTCGGCGGCAGCTTGATCCAGGACATTCCGTCCCAGGTGGTCGAGCCGCTCCCGCACCGCGCGCCGGGACCCGCGACCAAGCATGCGCATCCCGTGCGCATCACGGCCAAGAGCCTCCTGTCCCGCATCACGGGCCGGATGACCATTCGGGTCAACAGTTCCCATCATCAATCCGTCAAGAAACCCGCCCCGGGACTGGTGGCCAGCGCCATGGCGACGGACGGCGTGATCGAGGCCATTGAATCACCCAAGCAGCGCTTCCTGTTGGGCGTGCAGTGGCATCCGGAATTTCTGTACGACCACGATGCCATCCAGCGGAAGCTCTTTGCCGCGTTCCTCAAGGCGGCGCGGAAGCGGTGAAGACGGACCGTGGTCAGGGGTCGGTGACATGTGGTCAGTGATGCGGGATCATCGACCAACCGACTTGGGGGTCAAGTCCGATCTTGTTTAGGCCGACATTCTTCTGCGAGTGGCGGTCTTCACTAACCACCGCCCACTGACCACTTCCTTAAAGGAAGACGCCGTGTCCAATCCTTTCTTCCGCACCAAATCAATTGAACAAATCCTCGCGGATTGCGACCATCCCGAGCATCGACTCAAGAAAACGCTGACGGCCTGGGACTTGACCATGCTCGGCATCGGGGCCATCATCGGCACCGGGATTTTTGTGTTGATCGGCACGGCCATCGTCGGGGATACCCACCGGCCGGGCGCCGGCCCCGGCATCATCCTCTCATTTGTTCTTTCCGGTGTGACCTGCGCGCTGGCCGCGCTCTGCTATGCCGAGTTCGCCTCCATGATCCCGGCGGCCGGCAGCGCCTATACCTATTCGTATGCCACGCTGGGCGAGTTCTTGGCCTGGCTGACCGGCTGGAATCTGATTCTTGAATACGGCGTGGCCTGTGTGGCGGTCGCGATCGGCTGGTCGGGCTACTTCAATAATGTCCTGACGCTGATGGGGATCTCCTTGCCCGCCTGGGCGACACGTGCACCGGGCGGACCGGAAGGGGGGATCGCCAATCTGCCGGCGGCGATCATCGTTCTGCTGGTCACCATCGTCCTGGTGATCGGCATCAAGGAAAGTTGCCTATATCGGATTCGATGCGGTCTCAACGACGGCGGAAGAGTGCAAGAATCCCCAGCGGGATCTGCCCATCGGGATCATCGCCTCGCTCTCGATTTGTACGATTCTGTACGTGGCGGTCGCTGCCGTACTGACCGGCATCGTCCCCCACACCAAAGTGGACATTCACGCCCCGGTTGCCGAAGCGCTTCGGGTCGCCGGGTTCAAGTGGGGGGCGGCGCTTGTGGCGGTGGGGGCGGTCGCCGGGATTACCAGCGTCCTGGTCGTCATGATGCTCGGCCAGATCCGCGTGTTCTTCGCCATGTCGCGGGACCGCCTGTTAGGCCCGTGGCTCGCGGCGGTGCATCCCCGCTACGGCACACCTCATCGGGCGACCGTTCTGACCGGGGTGGCGGTGGCGATCATGGCGGCTTTTGTCCCGATCGGGGAGGCAGCCGACATGACCAACATCGGCACGCTCTTCGCCTTCGTGCTGGTCTGCGGGGGATTGATCGTGCTGCGCCGGACGAGGCCGAACCAAGCGAGGCCATTCCGCACGCCCTTCATGCCGTGGACGCCCATCCTGGCGATGGCCGCCTGCCTCGGCCTCATGACCTACTTGCCGATGATCACGTGGATCCGCTTTGCCGTCTGGACGGTCATCGGCATCGGAGTCTACTTCGCCTACAGCGTGAAGCACAGCCGCCTGGCGGTGGGAGTCTCTTCACAGCCTGTCGGTGCGACCGTTCAGCGCAGTCCAAATCCATCCGCGTAGGCTTCCTGCCGACGGACACGCAGTCTCTTGCCTCTGAGTAAACGGTAAGGCGATCTACGAAGCTGGGGGTTTGGGAGTAGCTGTCGGAGCTGGCTGCGGAGTTGTGGCCGGTGCCGGAGCTGCTGGGGGCGTTGCCGGGGTGGAGCCTCCCGCAGCGGCCGGGGCGGGAGCGGCTGGCTTGGGTGGCGGCGCGGGGGGCTTCGGCGGTGCTGGCTTCTCGGGCTTGATGCCGCCTTCCCAAGCTGGACCAGAGTACATCTCAGCGGCCAGCCCCTTGGCCTTCCACTTCTCCTCGAAATCGTTGGCAGCCTTGTTGGGCGTCTCGCCTTCCCCTACCACATTGTTCCAAGGATAGGCACGGGGAGCAATCTGGCACCGGGCCTCGCTCCGTTTCAGGTATAGGGCGATCGGGTTGCCCCGATAGGGGCCCAGATAGATGTGAATACTGCCCACGTATTCTAGCAGTGCAGCCATAGCGGGCCGCCATGATGCCACAACCGATCACTCCGGGCAAGTCAACGGACGGGGTCTACGGATGGGGGGTGGCTGGGGTAACGAGTGGCTCGCAACCTGAGCCCATGACGTTCGATCAGGTCTGCACATGCACGTGCACCGGCGGCGGCATCGCTTCCGGTCGCTTTCGAACCAGGAAGACGGCCACGATCAGAACCATGATGACGGCGACGTTCAGTCCGACATCCATCAGGTAACGATTAAACAACTCCCCGGTAATCTCGATCTGATGCGAGAGTTCGGCGCTGGCCGTCAGCACGCGCCGGATGCAGGCGATGATGCCGACGGCGAGGTATGGCTCGAGCGCCAAGACCTCGGTCTGGAGAAACCGGACGACGGTGCGAAAGAGCTCCAGCAGGATGATCACCAGCAGCAAGTCGTTCAACAGTTGAAGGCCGGCCGGCAGCAAGCCGATCTTGAAGGTCAGTTGGAGAAACCGATACCAGGAATGCGCAAAAATCAGCATGCCGAGAATCAGCAGACTGAAGCCCGCCGTGATATAGCCCCAGCGGTCCAGCCATTCCATCCGTGTGAGGACATCTTTCAGGCGTTGGGCGCGGTCGCTCATGGGGTTACCTCCTCACGCGGTCCCGTGTTGTCCGTCCGGGATCGGATTCATGGTCTGTGGCGGCGACGGCTGATCGGTCGACAGGCCGCGCTCCCCGAACTTCAGTTCCCGCATCGATGTGAGGGTCAGTGTGTGTCCGCAGCAGATCACGCCTTGCAGCCCGGCGCCGCCGTCGATGATCATCACGCGCAACCCGCAGGAATCCGCGTGCTGCTTCTTCTCGTCCAGGACGATGCCGATGGGCATCTGGCCCTTCTTCCGGCCGACCGATGACGTGACGTCCGGCACCACATCGGCTTCGGTCAACTCGTGCCCGCAGCAGATGATCTTTTGAAATCCTTCGCCGCCGCCCATGATCTTGACGACCAGCCCGCAGCCGTCCGGGTGGCGTTTCTGTTCGTCGATCAGGTCACCTTTCTTCAAACCCACGACTTGTCACCAAAAGAAGGTTGAGGCTGAGGGTAAGGCTGAGTTTTTCGGATCAGGGGGTGACCCTTCTCAACCTTAGCCTCAACCTCGACCTTGATTGTCTCCGGCCACGGCGGCGGCCTCGATACCGCGGCGTTCATCCACGCGTTGCATCATCCACCATCCGGCGGTGAAGAACAGCGCCATGGAGAGCACGGCCCATCGCTGGTTGCCAGTCCAGGCCGTGACTTCCCCGTATACGATCGGCCCGATGATCGCTGCAAACTTGCCGGTCACCGAGAAGAATCCGAAGAATTCGCCCTGTCGCCCTGCCGGAGTGAATCGTCCCACCAGGGTCCGGCTGGTCGCCTGATTGGCGCCCAGTGCGGCTCCGGCAACCAGCCCGACGGCATAGAACTGCGCATGGGTGGTCACGACGGACGCGGCGACGACGACCGCAATCCAGATCCCCAAGGTCGTCCCGATGGTGCGCTTCGGGCCCATCCGGTCGGCGAGCCGGCCGAACCACACGGCGCCCAGGCCTGCCGTCACTTGCGTAATCAGGAAGTAGATAATCAGATCGGCCGGAGAAAAGTCCAGGACTTTGTTGGCAAAAATGGCCGAGGCGGTGATGACGGTGTTGATCCCATCCGTATAGAGCAGGTAGGCGATGAGGTAGCGGGAGAGATCCCGGTAGCGCGCCAGCTGGCGCGCGGTGTCGGCCAACCTGAGAAACGGGGTTCGCCATGACCGAGGGCCCGGCCCGCGCGGCTGGGGTTGGGCCCGTTCCCGCAGCCACAGGAAGGTCGGCACGGCCGACACCAGGAAAAAGATCGCGGTCACGACGAAGCTGAGGCGATACTGGTCCAAATTAGATGGCGCGAATCCTCCGCGGATGAACGGGTAGGCCAGGGCGAGGGAGGCGAGTCCGCCCGCATAGCCCAAGCCCCATCCGTAGCCCGAGAGGCGGCCCATGGTCTCCGGCGCGGCGATCTCGACGAGGAACGCGCTGCACAACATGAAGCCCAGTTCGAAGGTGATGTTCGCAAGACCGAACAGCAGAAGGCCGGCCACCACGTCTCCCGCCTGCACGGTGGCGAGGAGCGCGGTGCAGCCGATGCAAGCCAGAGTGGTGAGGATGAGCAGCGGCCGTTTGATCGCCCGGCGATCGGCCGTGGCGCCGAGGAGGGGCGAGAGGACGGCGATGACCAGCATGGAGAGGGCATACCCCCAAAACCAGACCCGCTCCGCCGTGCCGCTCCCCAGATGGCCGGCCACCACCTGGACAAAGTAGACGCTGTAGGCGACCGTGACGATGAGGGTGGTGAAGGAGGAATTAGCGAAGTCGTAGAAACACCAAGCCCAGAGTTCTCTGCGAGTGGCCGGGCCTGGAGCCTGTCCGACATTGCCGTTCGTCACGAGGCGAAGGAGGGGCAGACAGATGCGCGGCCGCAGGCCACGAAAAACCGGAGGCGTATCGGGGACCCGTTGCTCTTCTCGATGCAACGGGTGATGAATACGTTGAGGATTTTTCCGGGTACCCATTGCCTGGCTTCGTGCAATGGGTGATGAGAACAAAGCAGATGCCTGGCCATCGTTCGCCGCAGTAGAAAGGCCAATGTCGGACAGGCTCCTTGAGGAGTGGATGTCACACCGCCACGCGTTGGCGACGTTCGCGGCTCTTCTTGATGCTGTCGAGCAGCGCGGTGTGGGACCGGCTGCCGACGATGAGACGGGCCACGCTGGTATCGGCCGGCGCGTAGGGGGCGAGAAATCGTCGCTTCACCTGTGCCAATCGATTCAGCGATGCCATGATCCGGTCTGAAGAGATCTCGCCCCGATCCACGGCTTGGAGCACGGCCTCCATCGCCTTCACCTGCCGGACCGGATCCTTGCAGATGAGCAGAATGTCCGCGCCGGCTTGCAGGGCCCGCAGGCTGGCGTCTTCGATGCCGTGGTGGTCGACGATGGCCCGCATCTCCAGATCGTCGGTGATGATTAACCCGTTGAAGCGAAGCTGGGTCCGTAACAGGCCCGTCAGGATCGGAGATGAGAGGGTAGCCGGCCACTGCGAATCGAGCGCGGGATACATGACATGTGCAGTCATGATCGACGCCAACCCATGCGGGATGACATGGGCAAATGGTTTTAATTCGACCTGCTGGAGGCGTTCGGCCGAGGCCTGCACGGTCGGCAGTTCCAGGTGCGAGTCCGCGTTCGTGTCGCCATGGCCGGGGAAGTGTTTCCCGCAGGCCACGACTCGGTTGTCTTGCAGCCCGCGCATGGTCGCCAGGGCCAGTTCCCCGCACTGGTCCGGGTCCCCGCTGACGGCCCGGTCGCCGATGATCGGGTTCTGCGGATTGGTGTGCACGTCGAGCACGGGCGCCATATTCATGTTGATGCCGACGGCCCGGAGTTCCTTGGCGGTGACTGCCGCGGCGGCATAGGCCATCTCGGAGGAATTGCACTCACCGAACCAGGCGCAGGGCGGAAAGATCGTGAAGCCGTTCGGGAGCCGGGAGACGCGGCCGCCCTCCTGGTCGATGGCGATCAGGAG
>JACRLS010000061.1 GCA_016235225.1 Nitrospirota bacterium
GTGCTTGGCTTTCATTCGGGCGACCTCGTCCCGGATGCGGGCGTTGCTGATGAAGGTGCCCGGCGATTGGGCCTCGCCCTCCACCGGCACCGAGTAGCCGATCTGGTCTTCTTGATCGATCTGCCCGTGCCCCGCGTAGTAGATAAAGACGCTGTCGTCTTTGCCGGCCTTCTTGCGGAGCTGATAGAGGGAGTCTTCGATGTTCTTGCGCGTCGCCTGCCCGTTGATGACCTCTATGATCTTGTCGCGCGCAAAGCCGTAGCGCTGGACGAGGACTTCCCGCACGGCCTGCGCGTCACGCACCGCGCTCTGGAGCTTGGGGACATTCGGCTGCTGGTACTGGTCAATGCCGATGATGAGCGCCCAATAGTCCCCGCCGATCGCCACGCTGCCCGCCGACACTTTCGGCATGACTCCCAAATCGCGATCCTTGGCCGCCTCGGTGGGTGTCGCGCCGAGACACAACACCACAGCCAGGACGCCGGCCGCTCCTCGAACGTGTCGCATGGTCCACCTCGTCTCGCTCACCGGTCCGCTGCTCGTCATTAAGAACAACGGTTCCCAACACCCTTTTCTGACACTTTTCACCCTGGAATAGGTGGTCTCATGCGACGCGGAGCACCAGGCGCTTGCCACAAGCCTTCACGTACTTGCGCAACGTCGCAATCGATGGGGAATGTTTCCCACTGGCGAGTGCCCGCTCGAGACGAGCAACAGCGGGAGCCTGTGTGCCCATGCGCTCCGCCACCTGCGCTTGGGTGAGGCCAGCCTCTTGCCTTGCCTTGAGCAGCGCGCCGAGCAAGGCGAACTCCTCGCGCTCAAGCCGTTCAACCTCGGCGCGAACCGCGGGACGGCGCAGGAGCTTCTTCACAACTTGATCATGGGTGCGCATGTTTGACCTCCTTCATCCGAGCCTCAGCGACCTTGCGCTCGCTCGGAGGCGTCCGCTCTGACTTCTTGATAAAGCTATGCAGTATGACGATCCGTCTGCCGACCAGCGTACAGAAGAAGACACGTGCGATGCCTTCGGCGCCCTTCAGTCTCAGCTCGAACAGACCCTCACCGAAGGCTTTGGTATGCGGTACCCCCAAGTTTGGACCGAGCACCTCCATCCGTCGCGTGAGCACGATATATCGCGCTGCCAGCGTATCGGGCAGGTTCAAGATCTCGTCCTGCACGGCATCGCTGTAATAGGCGATCGTGTAATCCACTGTCGGATGGTAACAAATATGTTATTGCCGTGCAAGCTGGATGGTGACCTTTGGCGAACCGCGACCCTCCCGTGCTGGAAAGGACAATGGGGCAGCAGCCGTGACGCCGAAGGGGACAGTCGCCCGCCTCGGAGGCGTAGAAGGGCGACAGTCCCCTTAGCGCGTCAGCTTGCGATAGCGGAGCCGATGGGGCCGCTCGGCTTCCTTGCCCAGGCGCTTTTTCCGCTCGCCCTCGTATCCGGAATAGTTGCCCTCGCACCACCCCACCTTGCTGTCCCCCTCGACAGCCAGGATGTGCGTCGCGCTCCGGTCCAGGAACCAGCGGTCGTGACTGCACACCACTGCGCAGCCGCCGAACTGCTCCAGGCCTTCTTCCAGCGCCCGCAGCGTGTTCACATCCAGGTCTTTGGTCGGCTCGTCGAGCATGATCAGATTCGCGCCCTCTTTCAGCATGCGCGCCAGATGCACCCGGTTGCGCTCGCCGCCGGAGAGGTCGCTGACCTTCTTCTGCTGTTCCGTGCCGCCGAAATTGAAGCGCCCGCAATAGGCGCGCGAATTGACCTTCACCTTGCCCAACTCGAGCGTGTCCTTGCCGTCCGAGATCGTCTCCCAGACCGTCTTCTTGGGATCGAGCGTTCGGTCCTGGTCGACGTAGCCGAGTTTCACGGTCTCGCCGATCCGCAACATGCCACTGTCCGGCTTGTCTTTCCCGACGATCATTCTGAACAGGGTCGTCTTGCCGGCGCCGTTCGGTCCGATGACGCCGACAATCCCGCCCTTCGGCAAATTGAACGACAGATCTTCAAAGAGGAGTTTGTCGCCGAACGCCTTGGCGAGGCCCTTGGCCTCTACGACCACGTCGCCGAGCCGCGGTCCCGGCGGCACATAAATTTCCAACTCCTCGGCCTGCTGCTCCTGCTTTTGGTTGACCAGTTCTTCATAGCGCGTGACGCGCGCCTTGCCCTTGGCGTGCCGCCCCTTGGGCGACATGCGAATCCATTCCAACTCTCGCTCCAGTGTTTTCTGCCGCTGCGACTCGGCCTTTTCTTCCTTGGCCAGCCGTTCCCGTTTCTGCTCCAGCCATGAGGTATAGTTGCCCTGAAAGGGAATGCCGGTGCCGCGATCGAGTTCTAGAATCCAACCGGCGACGTTGTCCAGAAAGTAGCGATCGTGCGTGACGGCAATGACCGTGCCCTTATATTGCTGCAGGTGCTGTTCAAGCCATTGAACCGACTCGGCGTCGAGATGGTTGGTAGGCTCGTCCAGCAACAAGATGTCCGGTTCCTGGATGAGGAGCCGGCAGAGGGCCACGCGTCGCCGTTCTCCGCCCGAGAGGACGCCGATCGTGGCATCCGGCGGCGGGCAGCGCAACGCGTCCATGGCCAACTCCAGTTCATGCTCCAGTTCCCACCCGTTCACCGCCTCGATCTTCTCCTGAAGCGTGCTTTGCTTCTCCAGCAGTTTCTCCATCTCCTCCGGCGTCACTTCTTCGCCCAGCTTGTTGCTGACAGCTTCGTAGTCCCTGAGCAGTCCGATGACCGCCGTGCGGCCTTCCTCGACGACCTCTTTGACGGTCTTGTCCTTGTCGAGCTGGGGCTCCTGCTCCAGCAGGCCGACCGTATATCCCTTCGAGCCGGTCACCTCGCCGACGTAGTTCTGATCGACGCCCGCGATGATCTTCAACAAGGAGCTCTTGCCGGAACCATTCAGCCCCAGCACCCCGATTTTCGCGCCATAGTAGAAGCCGAGATAGATGTCCCGGAGCACCTGTCTCTTGGGGGGGTAGACTTTTCCGACCCCGACAAGCGAAAAGATAATCTGTTTATCGTTCGTAGCCATTCCTCTCCTTCACGATGAGTCAGAAAGTCCGAATGTCAGACGGTCACGCGTCAGGGACCAGTCCCGACGTTCAGACCTTGAGACATGTGAACGTGTGGACGTTGGAACTGGGCTTACCCTTGCCCGCCCAAATTACCAAAGCTGATGCTGATACTCAATGGTTCAGCGCGGCGGCGCTTCGGCCGATAACAGAACGCGCGTCATTCGTCGTTCCTGCAGCGTCACTCGTTATTCGAGCGGGACGTGCGAGAAAAGCGGGCCTAACGGGACGTGCCACCTTTGCGAGTCGCGCGTTTCTCGCTCTTCCCGCCTGCCGCGCCGGCACTCCCACGCGCCTGATTCCCCCTGGCGCGCCCTCTCGCATCGCAACTTTTCGCTGTTCATCGTCGGCCGCGGGCTCACGCTCTGCGGCATGTGGATGCAGACCATGGCGCAGGCCTGGCTGCTGTATCGCCTCACGAGTTCACCATTTCTGCTGGGCGTGCTGGAATTTCTGCTGCGAGGACCGTTGTTAGTGTTCGGCCTGTTCGGCGGCGTGCTGGCGGACCGCTGGCCCCGTCACCGGCTACTCCTGGTCGCACAGAGTCTCTTGCTCGTGCAGGCCGCGATCCTGGCCGCCCTGACACTGAGCGGGCTGATCACCGTCAGCTGGATCTTGAGCCTCGGCCTGCTGTTCGGCCTGATCAGCGCCGTCGATGTGCCGGTCCGGCAGGCCTTCGTGACCGACTTGGTGCCCCGCCATGATATTCCCTCCGCCATCGGACTCAACTCGTCCATCTGCAATCTGTCGAGGATCAGCGGTCCCTTGCTGGCCGGCATCACGGTCGTGGCCATCGGCGAGGGCCCCTGTTTCGTGATCAGCGCCCTGGGTTTTCTGATGATCCTTGGGTGCCTTGCGGCCATGCGGGTGCCGGCCGGGCTGCCGATCACGGAGGGCAGTCTCGGCGTCCAGTTGCGTGAGGGGCTTCGCTATGTCTGGCACACCCCGCAAGCGCGCGCCATGATCCTAATGTCCGCCGGGTTGAGCGTGGTCGCCATGCCCTACTCAACCCTCCTGCCCGTGTTCGCGCGCGATGTGCTGCAGGGCAATGCGGCTGCCATGGGATGGCTGATGGGCGCCAACGGCCTCGGCGCACTGGCTGCGGCGCTCCGGCATGCCCGACGCCGCAGCATGGATGGGATCGTCGGTTCGATCATCGGCGCCGTCTTCCTGTTCAGTCTCGGTCTGCTGCTCCTGGCATGGAGCCGGCATGTGATCCTGTCGCTGTTCGCACTCACAGCCATCGGCTATGGGATGGTCAGTAGTCTGGCAGGCGGCAATATCCTCCTCCAGATGATGGCGCCGGAATCGCTCCGGGGCCGGGTGGCCAGCCTCTATGCCACCGTCTCACTGGGGACGACCATCTTCGGCAGCCTGCTGGCAGGCATCGGTGCATCTTACTTCGGCGCCCCCATCACCGTCGCGATCGGCGCTACGCTCACCTTGGCACTGGCGGTGTGGGGGTGGGGCGCACTGCGCGGGACTGAATCGCTCTCTCCATCCTCTGCCGGGAACTCAACCACAGATCAGCTCCCTCTTCGTGCTCCTGAACGGCCAGAGCGCCTCGCGCAGATCACCTGACGTCTCTGCCACAACGGTTGCTCACCCTCATAAGACCGCAAACGGCGATCTGACCGCTGGTGCTCTGGTCCGTCGTCTAGCAGGCTGCGGAAAAACTCCCCGTTCACCCTTCGAGAGCCTCAAATGGGTTTTTCCGCAGCCTGCTAGATTCGCGGACTTCCGCGACGAAGGTTGTGTGGTCACACGAAGACCACCAGGCAAGGACAGACAGGCGAGGAGCAAAAAGTGCCGAGTACTGGGCGAAGACGGCGACGCGTCGCGACACCGCTCGGACCAGCTTGCGTATCATGGACGGCGCTGGGGCTGTCCCTCCTGCTCTCTCTTGTCAGCGGCTGCGCAACCAATCGATCAGCCTCGCAGGAGCCTCCTTCACCGCTCCCGTCCCAATCGTCTCCAGCTCCGACATCATCGGACGGTCCGCGAGCAGACAGCGCACCGTCGGCCCAGCTTCCTCCGGTGCCGATGGGAACAGCGACCCCTGAGCCTGCCAAGCCCGAAGCGGGCAGTCCGCCCCCAGCGGCGCTCCCTCCCCTGCCGCGCAAGTGGCACGTGGATGTGTCGATCCGGTACTGGGCGCCCTCGCTCCATGGAAGATTTTTCAGCGCCGAAGGCGGGAATGCAGGCACCGTCGCCAACTTTTCCAGTGACTTCGGCCTTCCCGAGAACAAGAGCTTCTGGTATCCGATCGTGACCGCCCACCTGGGCGAACGCCATCGGTTTACATTTTCCTACCTCAACATGCGGTATACCGCGGATACGACGGTGACCCGGGCCATTGATCTCCAAGGCCGTGGGTTCACGGTCGGCGCCCCGCTGCACTCAGAGGCCAAGCTCAAAGACCTCTCGGTCACCTACGACTACCTGGCATGGAAGCGCGAAAAGTGGACGGGCTTCGTCGGGGGGCAATTGCATTACTTCGACGCGGCGGTGAAGCTGAACAGCACCGGCGTGAATGTCAGCGAGAAGGCCAAGATCCCCATCCCCACGATCGGCGGCGGCGGTGAATACAAACTGCGTGACTGGGCCACCGTGAAGGGCGACTATCACGTCTTCGCCATTCCCGTTGTTGGGGATCTGCGTGGGTCACTGATGGACGGGCAGATCGGCGTCACCGTCAATCTGCTCGGCATGATCGGTCGGGAGCCGCGCGTTTTCTGCAGCATTTTCTCTTCGCTAGAATGCCTGCGGGTGGAGCCCTCCTACCTCGACGGATGGTCCGTCTCGGCCGGACTCCGATACTTCCGCTTTCAGGCCAAGGACGGCAATACGACCTCGATTGATTGGCTCCAGAAGGGCCCGACCTTCGACCTCACCTATCGTTTCTAACCCGATGTCAGAGCAGAAATCGTCGGTTGCCCGGACCTCCGTTTTTTGTCTCCTGCGACCCACTTTTGCCATGCGTCCTCTCAATTCCTCCGGCGCCCCGACCCCTCTAAGTCCTGACGAGAACGGGGATTTCCTGGTGCCCCCTGGAGGGCCCCGGTTTTGCGAGCTTGTACGTTCTTTATCATCCTAAGGAGGAGCCATGGCGGCACGTCGTGTAGGGATGGGGGTTCCGCGGCGGGATCTCCTGATGTTGGCTGCCTGCTTCGGCGTCTTCATCGGGCTCGGCGGACTAGTTGCGTACTTTGGAGAAAACCTTGAAACCGGCCTTGGCCCCTATAGCCTGCCCGGATCACGCAAGCCGACTGATCCCGGCCCGATGATGGAAATGGGTCCGTTCAACGTCAATCTGACGGACGGCGAGCAACCCCGCTTCATGCGGACCACGCTGGTCGTGGAGTTCGATAAGGTGGCGTCCCTGAAGGAGGCCAAGCTGCGCCAGTCGGCCGTGCATTCCGCCATCAGCGCCGCGCTGGCCACCACCTCCTATCAAGCGGCTCGCAGCTACACCGGGAAATCGGCCATGCGCACCAAGCTGGTCGACGAGATGAACCGCACCATGCCCAACCAAGGCGTGCGCGCCGTCTACTTCCGCGACCTCATCATGGAATAGCCCTCCCTCTCCGCCCGATATCGACCGGGATGCACCTGTCCCAGAGGTATGGTAGAGTCTGCCAGGACTGGTCGAGCCCTCTGCGGGGGCCTCCTCCCGGTTCGGGCCTCACACCGTCGCCCGTTCAACGAAAGGATCAGACCATGATTCGGCATTCCACGGTTTCTCAGGCTGCCACCCTGGCCATCGCCTGTCTGCTGCTGGGTCTCGCGGGATGCGCGGCCGATCCCTATCAACAGCGGGCAGACGTGATCAAGGGCCACGTCGAGAGCTTTTATGACAGTCTGAAGACGGATCGCGTGGAGGGCGCCCTGCACGCCAACCAGAAGATCGAGGCGATGGCCACAGAGATGGGCGAGTCCATTCGGAAACGGATGCAGCAGCCCGGCATGAATCAACCGGCCCAGGAGTGGGCCTTACTCAAGACCACCAACGAAACCGCCGCCGAAAACTGGCTGGCCCTGGCCCGCTACTTCACGGTCAAGAAACAGTATGAGCAGGCGCGCACCACCTACCAGCGCGTGATCAGCACCTACCGCAGCACGAACAACGGCAGCTACGCGGACCAGGCCGCCCGCGGCATCAAAGATCTGGAGATGCTCACGCCCGCTCCGGGCAAGTAGGGAGATTTAGTCTAGCAGGCTGATTAGCCAGTTCCGCAAATCCTCGGAGGTGACACGCCTCACGCATCACCCCTCACGCTTCACGTCCTTGCCTTTCCGTCATCCAGATACCGATGCTGCCAATCCAGCCAGGCATGCCCGAGTTCATGGGCAAGGATATAGCGGCGGCGTGTAATCGGAAGCCGTTTGCGGATATAAATGGTCCGGGTCTCATCGTCCCAGACCCCGTCCGCGTTCCGGTCCCGCTCGTTCATCTCTTGATCAGTGAGCTGCCGGACGGTAATTTTGTAGCCAAAGGGCAGCACCACGCGCGAGGGAATTCTCATCTGTCGAACCCTTAGGACTTGGCCATTTACAGGTTGCATCGCCCCCCATTCTACCCTGTCCCGCGGCCTGCTTCCGCAAGATCTTCTAACCAGTTGATTTTTATAGAGAATCGTTTGTGACGAATATGCCCCGTTGCCGCACAGAAGCCACAGATCCTCCCCGTGGAGCCCCACGGCTTCAGCCTACTCCGCCGAAGTAGCTTCGGCTACGAAGGCCGGGCAGCCGTGGCCTCCCCAACCTTCGCCAAGGCTTCGGTGGGCCGCCGAAGCTTCGCGAAGGCGGCTGCGTAGGCGGGTGACCTGAACCGGGGGGCGCTCGGAATCCCGCTCACGCTCCACACCCGACATGTCGAAAGGGTCTGATAGATCGGAAGAATCGCTGAACTTAGCGAGGTGTCGCTCTTATCCCAACGTGGCCTGATTAACGTCCGCTGTCGACGGAGCCGGAGCAGGAAGCACGGTCTGGTTGACGATCGGCGATTTCCCAACCCGCTGGTGCTTCATATTCAAGGCTGTCGCCAACAGGACAAGCGCCGCCACGAGGCCAACGAGAGCCCCGAGCGAGAAGAGGCTTAACAGGGTGACACCGTTTCGAGCCATCAGGACGCCCTCCGGGAAAAGCCGACGATCCGTCTCATTGTCACTTGTAGCAGAGACAGGCTCCCTCCCCAATTCCACAGAGGGTGGGCGACCTCCTCGGAAGCAGGGCGAAGTGTCTCTCGGTGGGGCCCGTTGGGACGATCAGGCACGCTGCCCCCCCTTGTTCGCCCCTTGGGGTCGGCGTATCATGGGGACCCTCGTCCAGAAGGAGGCCCCTCATGAAACAATCTCCCTCCGGTCAGCTCCTGCGTACCGTATCGTTAGATCGCACCATCGAACGGCTAAGAGAGCAACTCGATCAGATGGCGCCGTTCTTCCAGAAGGCCTCGAGCCGACCGGCTGTGAGTCTCGACGAGTTTGATGGCGAGACGGAACGGCTCATTCAGAGCGCCTTCGGCGAGGCTTCGGACATGGTGGAGGCCTATGAGTACGCGCAGGTCGGAGAGGCCGGCGGATTGGTGAACTTCCCCGACGAAGCGCCGGAGGGAGGCTCCGGCACGCGCGACATCGATCGGGAAAGTCTGAATCAGCGCAAGCGAGTCGTCGAAAGCTGTATCGCAGAACTGGAGGGGCGGCGGGCTGTGCTCGCCAAGAAAAAGAAACTGGGCCGCGCCGCGATCATCGGACCGCAAGTGAGCGACCATATGAGCCCCGAGGCACGGACCATATCGGTCGGCGCCACGCTCAAAGACGCCAGCCGGCTGATGCAGGAATGGAAAATCGGCTCGTTGCTCGTCACTGATGACCGCCGCTATGTCGGGGTGATCTCGGACACAGATCTCGCCCGCGAAGTGGTGGCACGAGGCCTCGATCCCCTCACCCCCGTCAAGCAAGTCATGCGAACGCCGCCCATCACCATTGAGAGCACTCGCCCGATTATTGAGGCCGTCCGCCTGATGAAGGACAAGGGAACTCGCCATCTGGCCGTGACGGACGGGGACAACCTCGTCGGCGTCATCTCGGTCTCGAATGTGCTGCGGTATTACTCCGGCGTCGTGTAGCGCTCGCGGCGCGAACCGGAACACCACACGCTCTCGGTCCCCGCCTCGGTGGCCGCGGGGCTTCGACCACCACCGCGATCGCCTGCCCCATGACCCCTGTTCAACAACCACGAGCCTGTCCGACATCGCCGTTCGTTTCACCCATTGCACCAAGAAGAGCAATGGGTGATGAGAACAAAGCACACCCGCCCAGCGGGTACCCGCTGGGCAATCGTTCGCCGCAGTAGTGTCGGACAGGCTCCTTGGACAGCCAGATAGTGTGGTGGTGACCGGCGCCTCCACCGGCATCGGGGCGACCTGCGTCCGGCATCTCGACCAGCTCGGCTTCCGCGTCTTTGCAGGGGTCCGGCAAGCGGAGGACGGAGTGGTCCTCAAGATAGATGCAAGCCCCCGGCTTACGCCTCTTCTGCTCGACGTCACCGACTCAGCCTCGATCACTGAAGCCGCCAAGACGGTTCAGGCCAGCGTGGGAATGTTCGGACTCGCGGGGCTGGTGAACAACGCCGGCATCAGCGTCAACGGTCCCATCGAACTCGTCACGCTCCCAGAGTGGCGACGGCAATTCGAGGTCAATCTATTCGGCCTCACCGCCGTCACCCAGGCGTTTCTGCCAATGCTGCGCCTGGGGCGGGGGCGGGTGATCAACATGAGCTCCATCGCGGGCCGGTCCACGATGCCCTTCATGGCCCCCTACTCTGCGTCCAAACATGCTGTGGAAGCATTGAGCGATGCCCTGCGGATCGAGCTGCAACAGTTCGGCATCCATGTCTCCGTGATTGAGCCCGGGGCCATTGCCACGCCGATCTGGAGGAAGTCGAAGCAGGAAGCCGACGCGCAGCATGCGAGCTGGAGCGCCGAGGCGCAACGTCTCTATGCGGAGGGGGTTTCGAAGGTGAAAGACGCGGCGATGAAGGCGGCGGATCGCGCGGCCCCGGCCAGTCTGGTGGCCACAGCCATCGAGCATGCGCTCATGTCACCGCAGCCCAAGACCCGCTACCTGGTCGGATTCGATGCGAAGATCCGTGCCCTCCTGAGTGCCATGCTCACCGATCGCCTCCAGGACCGGCTCCTCACCTGGGCCATCAAGCTCCCCCCGCGCACGTGAAGTTGCCCCCCACGGCGAGACGGAGCACGTGCGAGAGGCTCTCCTATGAGTCCTCATATAAGCATGGCTGCGGTCGGCTCAGACACCGTATACTGAGTGGTTTGCCGGGGGAACGCGGTCAGTGTGCGAGGGAGTCCCCTCGCGTGTCGATAGACGCGATCGACATCCGCGTACTCGCGCATCGTTGGAAGGGCGACATGGCACCACCGATTTTGTTGAGTTGCGAGTCGATCAGCAAGACGTACGGCGTGAAGGCGCTGTTCGAGGACTTGTCCTTCGCGCTCTTCGAAGGCGATCGGGTGGGATTGGTCGGCCCCAACGGGTCCGGGAAGTCCACGCTGCTCAAGATTCTCGCCGGAATTGAAGCGCCGGATCGCGGCACGCGAACCGTCCGCCGTCATCTCCGCGTGGGCTACGTCCCGCAGGAGCCGACTTTTTCGGAAAGCCACACGATCGACGAGGAGCTCGCGCGGGTGTTGATTGCGGAAGGCCTCGATCCGCATGAACACACCGGGCTGATTGCCAAAGCCTTGAGTCTTGGCGGATTTCCGTCGGGCGACCAGGCCGTCGCCACCCTGTCGGGAGGCTGGCGCAAGCGCCTCGCCATCGCGCGCGCGCTGATGCGCCGGCCGGACGTCCTGCTGATGGATGAGCCGACGAACCACCTGGACGTCGAAGGCATTCTCTGGTTGGAACGGCTGCTCAAGGCGGAGTCCCGCGCCTACCTCGCCGTGAGTCACGACCGCCGGTTTCTGGAATCCATCGCCACGCGCATGCTGGAGCTGAATCGCTCCTATCCCGACGGCAAGTTCGAAGCGACCGGGCGCTACAGCGACTTCCTCGAGCAGCGAGAGGCCGCGCACGCGGCACAGGCCAGCGCGCAGGCTTCCCTGGCCAACCGGGTGCGCCGGGAAGTTGAATGGCTCCGCCGTGGTCCGAAAGCCCGCACGACCAAGGCCAAGGCCAGGGTGGAGGCAGCCGGCCAGTTGATCGGGCAATTGGATCAGGCCGAAGCCCGCGCGGAGAAGGGAACGGCCGAGATCGACTTTGTCGGCTCAGGACGGAAGTCCAAGCAATTGTTGGTCACGCAGCAACTCAGCAAGGCCCTGGGGGGCAAACCGATCATCACGGCGCTGGATCTGCAGTTGGGACCGGGGCAGCGACTCGGCTTACTCGGGCCGAACGGCAGCGGCAAGACCACGCTCTTGAGGCTCCTGGCCGGCACGCTCGAGCCGGATACCGGCCGGATCATGCGGGCAGATCGCCTCCGCATCGTCTCCTTCGAGCAACATCGCGACTCGCTCGACCAGACCGCCACGCTCCGACGCGCCCTGGCCCCCACCGGCGATGCGGTGATGTATCGAGATCGCCCGGTTCACCTGGTCTCCTGGGCCAAGCGATTTCTGTTCCGCCCTGAGCAATTGGACCTGCCCGTCTCCCGGCTCTCCGGAGGGGAACAGGCACGGCTGCTCATCGCGCAACTGATGCTCCAGCCGGCTGATCTGTTGATCCTCGACGAGCCGACCAACGACCTGGATATTCCCACCCTCGATGTCTTGGAAGACAGCCTGATGGAATTCCCCGGCGCGCTCGTCATGGTCACGCACGATCGATGGCTCCTGGATCGCGTCTCCACCATGCTGCTGGCGCTGGATGGCACAGGCCGGGCCGACTGGTACGCCGACTTCGCGCAATGGGAAGCCGCGCAAGAACAGAACGCCGTGGAGCGTCCGGCATCACCCGGAGGACGGGTCCGCGGAACCTCGGCGCAGGCCGTCCCATCGCGCAAAGGGCTCTCGTATCATGAGCAGCGGGAGTGGGGGCAGATGGAGCAGAAGATTCTGAAGGCGGAAGACACCCTCGCCGCCTGCCAGGCCGCCGTGGAAGACCCCGCGATCACCTCCGATGCCGCGGCGCTGCAAACCCGGCACGACGCGCTGGAGGCCGCGCGGACCGATGTGGAACGTCTCTACGCTCGCTGGGCCGAGCTGGAGGACAAGCGAGCCCGGCTCGCATGAGCGCTGAACGATGAGCGCTGAAGTAAGTCCCGCTTCAGTTGTTCATCGTTCATCCTTCGTCGTTCAGCCTTTCCCCGCCTGCGGTCTTTCCAGTCCCCCCGCCGCGTCCTACGGTTCGATCGGAATCCGGCTCTTGTTCGTCGCCAGCCACTGCGCAAAGGTCTGCAGCGCCGGGTTGAGGCTGCGGGCCACCTCGGGATTGCGGGCGCCGCAAAACACCGCCTGGAAATCCCGCTTGAACTGGAACATGTTCGCCAGGTCATCCGCGCCGGGAAATCCGAACTTCGCATAGACCTCGGGCGGAACTGAGTTGTACCGCACCTCCCGCCTCAGAGCCCTGGTCAGCGCGGCCGCCATCTCCGCGCCGGTGAGGTGTTCGCCGGCCACGCCGACGGTCTTGCCGATGTATTCACGCCCTTTCTTGAAAATCCCGAGCGCACATTTTCCGATATCGTCGACGGCCACGCCCGGAAGTTTTTTGTCGCCCATGGGCATCGTGATCGCCAGGGTCCCGTCCGGCCCCTTCTTGGGTCCCATACCAAAGAAGATCAAGTTCTCCCAATAGTACGATGTGAGATAGAAGGTCGTCGGCACCCCGAGCGCGGTGAACTCCTGGTCGGCTTCGCCCTTCGCATCGAAGTGCGGCACCTTGTAGTGGCCCATGAGGGTCGGCATGCGCGCGTCGCTGAGCGGGACCCACCGGCGCGTATCCTCCAGCGTGGACCAGATCACATGCAGCAGCCCGGTCTGCTTGGCCGCTTGCGCCAGGGCCTTGGCCTGCGCCAATTCCTTCTCCGGAGAAAAGTGCTCCCAGAAATTCGTCACGCAGAACGCGCCATAGGCGCCCGAGAAGGCGCGTGCCAAACTGGCGGGATCATCCAGATTGGCCACGACGACCTCCGCTCCAAGCTTCGCCAGCGCGTTCGCCTTGTCCGAATTCACATCCCGCGTCAATGCCCGAGCTGTGAAGCCGCTCGTCTTGTCGCCCAGGATCGCGCGGACCATGCCGCCCCCCTGCGCACCGGTCGCGCCCACGACTGCGAGGATCTTTTTGTCGGCCATAGCATGCCTCCTTGTCACATCCGAATGCCGTTCGCCGTTAGAGTCTAGACCTGAGCGCGAGAGACTTCAACGGCCTGGAGCCTGTCCGACATTGCCGTTCGTCACGAGGCGAAGGAGGCGCTGGCAGATGCGCGGCCGCCTGTCTGCCGTGGCCGGCACAGGCAGGCAGGCCCCGAAAAACCGGAGGCGTATTCGCTGGAATACGTAGAGGATTTTTCTGGGCCGAGAACAAAGCAGATGCCTGGGCCTCGTTCGCCGCAGTAGAAAGGTCAATGTCGGACAGGCTCCTAGACCCAGCCCCTTCACTATGCGACAATCCCTCCCCGTCGCACCCTTCGACCGGGGTCACGAGCGCCACCCGATGGGAGAGTCACATGACCAGTCACAGAAACGTCATGAGCCTGAGGCGATCGGCCGCGACCGGCCTCATCGTGACCCTCGGGCTCTGTGGAGCCCTGGCAAGCCCCGGCGAAGCCCGGCGCGAGATGCTGACCGACGCACAGAAGGGACGGCTGCACCAGGCCGAGCGTATTCAGCTCGACGTCCTCGCGCTCACCGATCAGGGGACTGCCGACCCGTCCCCTCTTCGGACCGCCGTGACGACACGGCTCCAGGCACTCGGCTATACCATCGTGCAGGATCCCGCGCAGCCGCACGATCTCGTTGTGAAAGTGAAATGCGAGCAGAAGAAAACGTGGGAGGGACCGGTCCGATCCGGAGGGGAGGCCGATCAGCCGGGAGACGCCGACCGCTTGTGGGCAGGCCCAGCCTGCCAGTTTACCTATCGCCTGGACCACCACTGGTCCGACTGGCGCCATGAGGTCCGCGCGACCGCGCCACCGGAGACGGGTCCCCAGTCGCTGGCCCATCTAACCGACCGGCTCCGCGAGGATCCCTTTCCCTTTCTCCTCGCGGCCGAGTGGGGCCAGCCCGCTCGCCTCTTGGTCGCGCTCAACGAGCCCGCGACGACCGCCCCGCACCGAGTCAACCTTATCTCATTGCTCGGAAATATGTTCGCCGTCGAGGCCATTCCGCCATTGAGCCAGGCGGTGAAGGACCCGGATCCCGCCGTCGCGCAGACCGCCGCCGTCGCGTTGGGCACCATCGGTCACCACGATTGCATCCCGGTGCTCCTGGAGCTGCTGAAATCCGACACCCCGGCGATGCACCTCGCCGCCATCAAGGGGCTTGGACGCTTAGCGCCGCTCCACCCGCAGGACGACATCGTGCCCGCCTTGTTGGATCGCCTGCCCACGAGGCCGATTGCCGCACAGATCGAAATTGTCCGCGCCCTCGGGAAAACCACGGACCGCCGTATCCTGGTTCCCCTGCGTGCCCTGAACCGATCCGTGCAGGCCAGAAGCCGATCGGATAGCAGTGCGGAATTGAAGGAACTGAAGACGGCTCTGGGCATCGCACTCGATCAGTTCGACGGCACTCACACCCCTGAATAGCGAGCCTGCCGCGCGCGCCGCCGAGGCCAGGTAACGGTTCCAGACACTGCGGGCTCCCCACAAAAATAGTCATAAAGTTAGCGGGGTAGGGCGACATGCTGAGCGCACTGGCTCAGAACTGGAGCAACAAAAGGTGTCTGACACCTTTTCTAGGTCCCCTTTTCTAGGTCCAGGAGAGTCTTGAGGCGGGCCAAGCTGACCGGTTCACTCTCGAACGCCATGGATTCCACCACGCGCTGGAGCAGCACTTTCCGATGCGCCGCCGCCACCTTCTCCGGCGTGTCACGCTCCTTCCGCCACGCGTGCAGCTTGGCGTCCGCCTCGTCAGCGTTCATGGGAACGCTTATGAGCCGGTCTGATAGATGACAGGCCGGTAGCGTGGACGAGGAATAGGTTTGCCTTCAGCGCGAGCGGCTTCGAGCCAGCCCTTCTTGGCGAGTTGCGCCTGTCTGAGCGCCTCCGCCGGTGTCTTACCGAAGGCGGAACAGGCTTCGAGATCCGGAATATCGGCGAAGCAGCCTTGATCGGCGTCGCCGTAGAAGATGTTGATGTGATAATCCTCCATGGAAGCGACTCGGGTGAGATTTATGCGGCGGGGCCGATTCCCTCGATCACAACCTGGCGAAGCGTGTCCTGGCTGCCGAACCGCTTGACCGCGTCCAAAATTTCAATCCCAGCCAACTGCCCATCGCTGTCGTAGTCAGCAGCGATGCCTTCGGCGAGATGCTTCGTGGTGATGGTCGCGTCACGGAAGAGGATGCTGAGGGCATCGACTTCGGCGTCGTAGCTGATTTTCATGGCAACAGAGCGCTTTCAAGTTCAGCAGCATCTCTAAGCAAACATCAGTCGGCCTTTGGGTTCGGGAATCGGACGGCCTAGTTCTTTCGACGTCTCGATCCATTCCTCGATCACGACTTCGACGTTCGCCAGGGCTTTCCGGCGGGTCGAGCCGTCCGCCATGCAGCCCGGCAGTTCAGGAACCTCGGCGATAAATGCCTTGTCTTCTTCGCTCCAATAGATGATCACCTCATATTTAACCATCGCGCTCATCTCGCAATTTGGGAGGATAGGGCTCTGGTTCATAAAGGTGCTGTCCCTTCTCCTGGTCCGTGGTACTTGATAGGCGTCACCGGAAGAGTCGTTCCGCCTTCGCGTGTACCTCATCCGCCTGAACCGCTTGAGCACGGCCTGCGCGGTACTCCTCCAAGCGCCTTTGCGCTTCCTCTGCCCACAGGCGCTCCGCTTCCTCCTCGGTGAGCTCCTCCAGGCTAGCGAGAAGCCTTTCCGCTAGAGCTGCACGGTCACGAACCGCTAGGCTCAGGGCATTTCTTAGAACCTCGGCTAGGTCTGCCATCTTGACCTCCACATCCATTTGTATACGTCCAGCGCAGGCCCTGGGAGCCTAACTATGGATTATCTGGTTCCGTACAAGCCCCCTGGTCTGATCCGCCTTCAGCATAAGCCCCCCTGATTCGCACGGCAAGGAACCGCGACAGAGCAACAAAAGGTGTCTGACACCTTTTCTATGTCCCTCCCATTCAAAAAGCCAAGGGGTTGGCTTGGAGTGGGGATATTGAACGGGGGCGGAAGAAGGATATTCAAGGGCGGGGCCGGATGCCCTCGGTTTCGCTCGCCGTACCTCCCGGAGCGATCCTTCCGGGCTTTGCCGAGTGGAAATCCTTCTGGAATTCCCGCAGCCACGGTCTCAGGACCGTGGTGCTTTGGTCAGTTCCAGCTTTCCTCCCCGGCCAAGCCTCGGCGGATACCTCGCTCCTCCGGTAATGCTCGCTCAATCCGAGCGCATCCTCTATTTATTACCAGACTTGGATCGCCACTTCCTCCACAACGCCTTTAGGTCAATGCCGATGCCGAAGAAGGTAGGTTTAATATGAAATATGTCCTTCTGAGCATCCGGAACAGTAACAGTATTGAGTGCTACCCTCTTCTCATTCTTCTCCTCAGTCTGAATCGCATCAAGACATGCATGAAGTACACGGAGATCTTGAATACGATATTTCACCCTGTGCTTTAGGCGGAGATCCGTTCTATCTATGTGGCTGCCATCGAAGCCAGTTATAAAGCCATGGCCACGCACGTTCCTGTTCAAGAAAACAAGAGTTTTGCTTTGCAATATCTCATGCTTCTGCATCATCGATTCCCTATCCGCATATACTTCTGACTGTGTATTACGGTCATAGGGCTGATCGACAATTTGGTCAACCTACTTTGAGCAGGCTTCCCATTCAGCCATGTGTTTCTCCAGCTCCCTGATTACCCATTGTCCATTTGAGTGGATGAATGCGAGGTTGGTTGCCTGATCCACTTCCTTATGTGCCCCTTGTGGATACTCCGATAAAGATAAAAATGATCCGGGCACATGTTGAGTCGATTGGGCTTCTCGCTCAGTTTGCAAACGAATAACTCTCGCAACGATGTCTTTGAAATTCTTGTGTCTCAAGACTTCTTCTGATGGCTGAATATAGGATTCTGAAGGATCATCAAGTGAGTTAGGCGGCGTCAATAAATAAACTTTACATGTCGCAGGGGGTGCAGTATGATTCTCATGCATGACGACTCGCAGCGAACTCAAGAAGAAGTTCGAACGCATCTGGCCCCATCTTAACGAACGCGCACGGCGGATGATGGCG
>JACRLS010000002.1:0-5914 GCA_016235225.1 Nitrospirota bacterium
CGCTATGCGGAACGCAAACGCTTTCGCGTGGAATCAATCGAAGCCGATGAGACGGGCATCGGCGGTGTGAAGAATGTCGTGCTGTTTGTGGATGGAAAAGGCGCCTACGGGACGTTCAAGCATGAGAGCGGGGTGCACCGTGTGCAGCGGGTCCCGGCGACCGAAGCGAGCGGGCGCATTCACACCTCGACGGTCACCGTCGCCGTCATGCCGGAAGTCGATGAGGTCGATGTGAGTATCGATCCCAAAGATCTCCGAATCGATACCTTCTGCTCGTCGGGAGCCGGCGGTCAAAGCGTCAACACGACCTACTCGGCCGTGCGCATCACCCACATTCCGACGGGCGTCGTGGTCAGCTGTCAGGATGAGCGCTCCCAGCTCAAGAACCGGACGAAGGCCATGCGGACGCTGCGGGCTCGCATCGTGGAAGCGGAGCGGGAGCGGCAGGAAGCCGAGATCGCGCAAACCCGGCGGGCTCAGGTGGGGACCGGAGAGCGAAGCGAGAAAGTGCGGACGTACAATTTTCCCCAGAACCGGGTGACCGACCATCGCATCGGGTTGACGCTGCACAAGCTTGACCAGGTCCTTGAGGGAAACCTCGACGAGATTATCGAAGGGTTGCGGACGGCCAGCACCCATGCGGCCGTTTCGGAGGCGGAATGAGCGCCGGAGCGGCCATGAGGGAGGATCGGTCGGCTGCATGTCGGGATGCACCGGGAGCTCTGATCCTGACCGAGCCGGTTCGCGTCGCGCAGCTGTGGCGAGACGGGGTGGCTCAGCTCCGCGCGGCCGGCATCGAGCATGCGCAGCGGGAAGTCACCTGGCTGTTGGAAGAGGCGCTCGGAGTCTCGCGGCTGGCCATTCATGCCGATGGGATTGAGAGTGTTGGCGGGCATGCAGCCGAGCAGGCGCGACGGCTCTTCGCTCGCCGAGCGCAGCATGAGCCGGTTCAGTACCTGCTCGGGACCCAAGAGTTTTGCGGGTTGACGTTTGAGGTCACGCCTGCCGTTCTCATTCCTCGACCTGAGACGGAGTTGCTGGTTGAGGAGGCCCTGCGTGTCTGCGGAAGTCAGCCGTCCGCCAGGGTCGTCGATGTCTGCACGGGGTCTGGGTGTATTGCGGTGGCCATTGCCCGTGCGCGCCACGATGCGATGCTGTGGGCGACGGATCTGTCTCAGCAAGCCGTCTACGTAGCTAGGCGGAACGTCAGCCGGAACCGGGTGGAGGCGAGGGTTACAGTCTTTCAGGGGGACCTGCTGGCTCCACTCGCGTCGGCCGGTTTAGCCGGATCGGTGGATGTTCTCGTCTCGAACCCGCCCTATATCGCCGCCTGGGAGTGGCCGACGATGCCACCGGATGTGGCGGAGTTCGAGCCCCGGCTCGCCTTGGATGGAGGGCCGGACGGGCTCCGGGCACACCGTCAGATAGCCGATCTGGCCCCGCGCTGGCTCCGACCGGGCGGATGGCTGATCCTGGAAATTGGGCAGAAGCAGAGCGTCCCGTTGGCGGAATATATCCAGGCCTCGGGGGCCTACGGCGATGTGCAGGTTCGGCAAGACTTCAGGGGAATTGATCGGGTCGTGAGCGCGCAACGGAAGGGGTGAGGCCGAGTCCGGACAGGCGATGGACCAGATCAGAATCAGCGGAGGCCGTCGACTCGAAGGGGAAGTCCGCGTCAGCGGCGCGAAAATGCCGCGCTCCCCATTCTTGCATCTACCCTGCTCGGCGGAGGAGAATGCGTCCTTTCCAACATACCCGGCGTCGTCGATGTCGTGACGATGGGGAAGCTGCTGGGGATGTTAGGTGTGGCGGTTCATGCCGAAGGCGAGCGGTACGTCGTGCGTGCCGATCAGATCGCGGCGACGGAAGCGCCCTACGATCTGGTCAAGACCATGCGGGCCTCGGTCCTGGTCTTGGGCCCACTGGTGGCGCGATGCGGCGAAGCCATGGTGTCTCTTCCCGGGGGATGCGCTATCGGGACCAGACCGGTCAATTTGCATCTCGCCGGGCTGGCGAAGCTCGGCGCACAGGTCAAGATCGAGCATGGCTATATCAAGGCGACGGCATCGCGGCTAACGGGCGCCCGGATCTATCTGGATGTGCCGACGGTCACGGGGACGGAAAATCTCATGATGGCCGCTTGTCTGGCTGAAGGGGTGACCACCATCGAAAACGCCGCCAAAGAGCCGGAGATCGGCAACCTGGCCGCCTTTCTCATCAAGCGAGGCGCGCGGATCGACGGGGCCGGGACCGGCGTCATCACAGTGCAGGGCGTGCGCAGCTTGGAGGGAGCCGATCACGAAATCATCCCGGATCGCATCGAGGCCGGGACCTTCCTCATGGCCGGCGCCATTACGGGCGGAGACGTCTGCGTGCGGCGCTGCGTTCCGAAGCATCTGGATGGTGTGGTGACCAAGCTCAGGGAAACCGGGGCTGAGGTGGTCGAAGAGAAGGAAAGTATCCGGATCAAGGCAAGGCGCAGACCGCGGCCGGTGGATGTGAAGACCTTTGCCTATCCCGGATTCCCGACCGATCTGCAGGCGCAGATGATGGCGTTGCAATGTACGGCGGACGGCACCAGCGTCATCACCGAGACGGTGTTTGAAAGCCGCTACATCCATGTGCCGGAACTCCGCCGGATGGGCGCCGACATTCAGGTCGACGGGAATCATGCGGTGGTCTCCGGTGTGAAAGCTCTGACGGGCGCGCCGGTCATGGCCTCCGATTTGCGGGCGAGCGCCGGCCTCATCGTGGCCGGCCTGGCGGCCGAGGGCGACACCGAGATCGCGCGGGTCTATCACCTCGATCGCGGCTATGAGCGGATTGAAGAGAAACTATCGGGTCTGGGGGGACAGATTACGCGCGTGAAGGGATCGACCAAGCGGGAGGCCACGGTCTGACGGTGGTGACGATCGCGCTGTCAAAAGGGAAACTGCTCGAGGAGACGCTCGCCCTGTTGAGACAGGCCGGGTACGAGACGCCCGGATTGTCCAAGGACAGCCGGCGTCTGGTGCTGACCTCGACGGATCAGCAGACGACCTTCCTGATCGTCCGTCCGACCGATGTGCCGACCTATGTGGAGTACGGCGCAGCCGACGTCGGCATCGTAGGCAAGGACGTGCTGCTCGAACAGGATCGCGATGTCTATGAACCGCTGGACCTGGCCTTCGGCGATTGCCGCATCTCCGTCGCGGCCTTCGAAGATCAGGAGTCCCGAGATCGGCTCTCCCAAAAACTTCGCGTCGCCACGAAATACCCGAACATCACCGAGCGCTATTACAATCAGCGCGGGGTTCCGGTCGAGATCATCAAGCTGTATGGCTCGATTGAGCTGGCTCCCATCGTGGGACTGGCGGATCGGATTGTGGATCTCGTATCGAGCGGCAAGACGCTGAAGGCGCATCATCTGGTGGAGGTCGAAGTCATTGCCCATTCCACGGCCCGGCTCATTGTGAATCGGGCCAGTTTGAAGTTGAATCATCATGTCATCACGCAACTCATTGCCCGATTAGACGCCGGCTGCCGACAGATGAATGGGCGGCCTCGATCCCGCAAGGCCAGTTGAGGGGGACAGGCGACGAGGAGACAGGCGATGAAGGTCATCTCAAGCACCGACCGGACGTTCAAGAATATGGTCAAGCGGGCGACGTCGCGATCCAGCCCGCAGAGCGCCAAGGTCGACAACAGCGTGCGCACGATCCTGAAGGCCGTCCAGCGTGCGGGCGACTCCGCGGTGGCGCGGTACACAAAGAAGTTCGATCGCGTGTCGCTCAAGCCCGCGCAGTTTCGCGTCGGCCCAGAGCAGGTGAAGGAAGCCTATTATAAGATCCGCAAAGACGAAGGCGATGCCTTGCGGTACGCCGCCCAGCGCATCACCTCGTTCCATGAACGGCAGCGGACCCGGACCTGGATGTACCAGGATGACGGCGCCACGCTCGGCCAGATGATCCAGCCTCTGGACGCGGTCGGTCTCTACGTGCCCGGCGGGAAAGCGGTCTATCCCTCGACCATCTTGATGACGGCCATTCCCGCAAAAGTGGCCGGGGTGCCGCGGGTGGTCATGTGCACGCCGCCGTCGAGGGAGGGAATCAGCCCCTATTTGCTCGTGGCGGCCGACATCGCGGGCGTGAATGAGATCTACCAGATCGGCGGGGTGCAGGCGATCGGCGCAATGGCCTACGGCACGAAGACGCTGGCGCGGGTTGACAAGGTCGTGGGTCCCGGCAACTTGTACGTCGCGGCTGCAAAGCGCATGATCTACGGCGACGTGGATATCGATATGGTCGCAGGGCCGAGCGAGTTGCTGGTGTTGGCCGATGAATCGGCGAATCCATCCCATGTCGCCGCGGACCTGCTCTGTGAAGCGGAGCATGACGAAGAAGCCCAGGTCTTTCTGGTGACGCCCTCGGCCCGGCTCGCCCGGCAGGTGGTCGGCGAGATACAGAGCCGGCTCAAGAAACTGAGTCGCGCGAAAATTCTGGCGAAATCGCTGGCTCACCATGCCATGGCCTTCGTCGTGGAATCGCTGGACGAGGCGATCGATCTCGCCAACGACATCGCGCCCGAGCATCTCACCCTTTCAGTGGATCGGCCCTTCGATTACTTGGAGCGCATCCGTCACGCTGGGGCTTTGTTTCTCGGCCGGTACACGCCGCCGGCGGTGGCGGACTACGTCGCTGGTCCGAATCATGTCCTGCCGACGGGAGGGACGGCGCGATTCTTCTCGCCGCTGTCGCAGGATGACTATGTGAAGAAGAGCAACATCATTTCCTACAGCAAGGAAGAGCTATCGAAGGTCCGGCATTATGTGGCCAGGATGTCGCAGATGGAGGGCCTGGATGCCCATGGCCAATCAATGGAGAGCCGATACTCATGAAGACCACTGATTCGCCGCGCCGCGGCCTGATCGAACGCACGACAACGGAAACCTCCGTCAAGGTCGAGTGGGGGCTGGACGGGGTCGGGAATGGAAAGATCCACACCACGATCCCATTCCTGGACCACATGCTGACCTTGCTCGCCAAGCATGGGTTCTTCGACTTGACCGTACAGGCCAAAGGCGATACCGACATCGATGAGCACCACACGATCGAGGACATCGGTATCGTGATGGGAGGGGCGCTCAAACAGGCCCTGGGGGGGAAGGAGCGTATTCGCCGTTTCGGGTTCGCCTCCGTGCCGCTGGATGAAACGCTGGCGCAGGTGACGGTGGACCTGAGCGGGCGCCCCTACCTCGTCTATCGGGTGGAACTACCGAGCCGCCGGATCAAGTCGTTCGACCTGGGATTGTTTGAAGACTTTTTTCATGCCCTGGTCACCCATGCCGCGATGAATCTTCACATCAATCTGATGTATGGGCGGAACTCGCACCACATCATGGAGGCGATATTCAAGGGGCTCGCGAAGGCCTTGGATCAGGCCACCGGGATTGACGAGCGAGTCTCCGGCGTGTTGTCGACGAAGGGGAAGCTGTAGAGGACGTAATGGGTAATCCGTGATGCGTGATCGGTGAAGAAAAACTTTCGTACTGATTACGGATGACGCATCACGCATGACGGTCTTTATGATTGCCATCATCGACTACGGGATGGGGAACTTGCGCAGCGTGCAGAAGGCCTTTGAGACCGTCGGCCACCCCGCCGTCGTGACCCGCGATCCCCGGACGGTGAGGGAGGCGGCACGAGTCGTGTTGCCCGGCGTCGGGGCCTTTGCCGATTGCATGGCGAATCTCAATCAGTACGACCTGGTCGAGCCGATTCGACAAGCCATCTCAAGCGGGAAGCCCTTTCTGGGGATCTGTTTGGGCCTCCAGCTGCTATTCACGGAGAGCGAAGAATTCGGAACCCACAAGGGCCTCGATGTGATTCACGGCCGTGTCGTCCGCTTTCCAGGCGGGCGCCAGACCGGCTCGCCG
>JACRLS010000002.1:6023-9559 GCA_016235225.1 Nitrospirota bacterium
AAGGTCCCGCACATGGGCTGGAATGCCATTACGATGACCCAGCACTCCCCGCTCCTGACGGGTCTGAACGACGGAACATACCTCTACTTTGTCCATTCTTACTACGTCGTGCCTGACGATCAGTCGGTCGTCTGTACGCAGACCTCCTACGGAGTGACCTTTGCCTCGAGCATCAGCCGAGACAATATCTTTGCCTGTCAATTTCATCCGGAGAAGAGCCAGCGCGCGGGTCTGCAGATCATTCGCAACTTCGCCGTCTGGTCCTGAGGGGCCCGTGATCAACTCAAGCGCACTCAAATGGGGACTCTGTGTCGCGGTGGCTGTGGTGTGCGGGTGCGCACCCGCCAAGGTCACGTATCAGGCCTCGTCCGAGTTGGAGCGGCATCGGATGGCGACGATTGCCGTGCTGCCGTTCGAGGTGCTCAAGACGCCGCAGTATCTGCCGACCGCGCAAGCCGAAGTGCCGGTGCCCGAAGGGGCGAGGCGATCGGATATTTCGTTCAGCATTCCGCCGTCCGGGCAACCCCGCGAGAAAGAAGTGACCGTCTCAGTGCCACTCCTAGCGGCTGAAAAAGTCACCGGTCTGGTGCTCGCCAAGGTGCAGAATCGCGAAGGGGTGCGATGGGTGAGGCCCGAAGAGGCAGCCGCAGTGGTCCGTTCCCTGGGGTCACCGGAACGCGGCGTCACCGCGGAGAAGCAGGCCTGGCAGGTTGCGTCGCGACTAGGGGCGGACGCAGCGTTGATCGGCCGGGTGCTGGTCTATCAGGAGCGGGGTGGGAGCAAGTACGGAGGCAGTCCGGCGGAAGTCGGCTTCGAAGTGCGTCTCATCGGCCCGGATGGAGTCACTCTCTGGAGCGGAAACTACTACGAGCGCCAACGGCCGTTTGTCGAGGATGCGATAGGGGCCTTCCAGCGCGGCTTTGTCTTTGTCACCGCCGATGAACTGGCGGAGTATGGCGCCAAGCAGATCGCCAAACAACTTCCGGTTGGGACACCGGGCTCTCGATAAGTCGTCAGGAATCACCTGTGCTGGTTATCCCCGCGATTGATCTCAAAGACGGTCGCTGCGTCCGTCTCCGGCAAGGAGACTTGCAACGCGAGACTGTGTATTCGGACGATCCGCCGGCCATAGCCCGGCGATGGGAAGCGCAGGGCGCCCGGTGGCTGCACTTGGTCGATCTCAATGGGGCCGTCGACGGCAATCCGAAGAATCAGTCGCTGCACCTGGTCGATCTCAATGGGGCCGTCGACGGCAATCCGAAGAATCAGTCGGCCATCGAGGCCATCGTGCGGGCGGTGTCCGTGCCGGTGCAGGTCGGCGGCGGGATCCGGAGCGTGGAGACGATCAGCCGGTACCTCTCCATCGGCGTCGCGCGGGTCGTGCTCGGCACGGCGGTGCTGGAGCAGCGGACGCTGTTGGATGAGGCCTGTGCCCAGTTCCCGGATCGCATCCTGGTTGGGATCGACGCGCGGAACGGACAGGTCGCGGTGCATGGCTGGACCAGCCTCTCAGCTACGACCACGCATAACTTGCTGGCGCAATTGAAAGGCTACGCCCTGGCCGGTATCATCTACACAGATATTTCTCGGGATGGCATGTTGGAGGGGCCGAACCTAGCGGGATTAAAAGATATTGCGTCCCGCTCGCCCGTGCCGGTGATCGCATCAGGCGGGATCAGTCGCGTGGAGGATGTGCAGGCGGTCAAAGCGATCGGCCCGTCGGTCACGGGGGTGATCGTCGGGAAAGCCCTCTACGACGGGAAACTGGATCTACGCGCCGCGCTGGCCGCCGCGGTGTAAGGAAGGTTAAGGCTAAGGTTGAGGCTGAGGGCAAGAGTTGCGCGGACTCAACCTCAACCTTAGCCTGCTTCGCATGTTGACCAAGCGCATCATCCCCTGCCTCGATGTCAAAGACGGACGCGTGGTGAAGGGCGTGGCCTTCGTGAATCTCCGAGATGCCGGCGATCCGGTCGAAATTGCCCGCACCTACGATCGGGAAGGGGCGGATGAGATCTGCTTTCTTGAGGCCTCGCATGAACACCGGAAGACGATCCTGGATGTCGTCTCCCGCAGCGCCGAGCAGGTCTTCATGCCGCTGACGGTGGGAGGAGGAGTCCGAACGGTCGATGACATCCGGCAGCTCCTGAACGCCGGTTCCGACAAGGTGAGCATCAATACCGCAGCCGTGGAACGGCCCGAATTCGTCAAAGAGGCCGCGGCCCGGTTCGGGAGCCAGTGTATCGTCGTGGCAATCGACGCGAAGCGGCGGGCACCCAGTGACGGAGAAGGCTGGGAGGTCTATACACATGGAGGCCGCCGTCCGACCGGCTTGGATGCCGTGACCTGGGCTCGACAGATGGAGAGCTACGGCGCCGGAGAACTATTGCTCACCAGCATGGATCAGGACGGTACGAAAGACGGCTATGATCTGGGTCTCACGGCGGCCATCAGCACGTCGGTTTCGATTCCCGTCATTGCGTCCGGGGGCGTGGGGACGCTGGAGCATCTCTACGATGGGTTTGTGTCGGGGCGGGCCGATGCCGTGCTGGCCGCATCGATTTTTCACTATCGGACGTTTACCATCGCCCAGGCCAAACGTTATCTACATGAGCGGGGCATCCCGGTCCGCCTCGTGACCGTCGACGCGTAACCGATGGATCTGAACCGCTTACATTTCGACGAACGTGGGTTGCTGCCCGCTGTGGTGCAAGACTGGCGCGACGGCACCGTGTTGATGGTCGGCTATATGAATCGCGAGGCCGTCGAGCGGACGCTCGTGACGCAGTCCGTCCACTTCTGGAGCCGATCGCGGAACCGGCTGTGGGAGAAGGGCGAGACCTCCGGCCACCGGCTGCTGCTCAAAGATATGTTTGCCGACTGTGATCGCGATACCCTGCTCGTGAAGGCGGAGCCGATCGGTCCTACCTGTCATACGGGAGAGCGGACCTGCTTCTTCACCCGGCTTGACGGAGAAGCCGGGGACGGCACGAAGACTGAAGCCGCTTGGGGCGGGATCGTGCGGCGGGTCTACGAGACCATCCAGGAACGGAAACGGTCTCCGCAGTCGGGCTCCTACGTGTCGCGTTTGTTCGCCGGGGGGGCCGACCGGATGCTCAAGAAAGTCGCAGAGGAGGCGGGGGAGGTCCTGCTGGCGTCCAAGAACGGCAAGCGGGAAGAGATCATCTATGAGACGGCCGATCTGTTATTCCATACGCTCGTTGTCTTGGGCTACCACGATGTGACCCCCGAGGAGATCTACCGGGAGTTGGCCAGCCGACATGGACAGTCCGGCCTGCGCAAGGACAAGGGTCAGGAAGGAGGCGGATGATGACCGGGTGTCTCTTTTGCCGGATCGTGAGCCGGGACATCCCGGCGAAGGTGGTGTACGAGGACGAGCAGGTCCTCGCCTTCGATGACATCAATCCCCAGGCACCCGTCCATACTCTGGTGATTCCCAAGCAGCATCTGTTGTCCGTGGCCGAGACCACTCCGGAGGATGCGCCGCTGCTCGGGCAACTGATCCGTGTCGGAGGCCA